>CAYTIP010000135.1:0-3018 GCA_964437805.1 uncultured Gammaproteobacteria bacterium
CGGTTCTGCGGGACGCGCAGGTTCCGCTGGTGCAGGAGGTGCTTCCGGAACACCCGGCTCCACAGGAACAGGTTGTTCCTCAACAACTGGAGCAACACCCGCCTGGTCGGCCTGCGTCTCTTCTTGGGGAGGTAACACCTGCTGGAGCGCGTTTTCGACCAGCTCCTTGAGTTGCGCAACATTGGCCAGGATTTGATCGACCGTTGCCGAGGCAAGATCCATGGGAACCGTCGCGATCGCATTGGCTACCAGATCCTTCCATACCGTTTCCCAGGATTGCAGTGCTTTCAGACGGGCCTGTGCGGTATCAAGCGCACGGCTGGCCGCATCGACTGCAAAAACAGCGTCTTCCAATTCCTTCCTCGCAGCATCAAATGATTGTGTAATAGGGGCAAGTTCTGCCTGCAGACGATCGATCGCGTCATTCAGATCCCTGATTTCCGATTCCTGCGTTTGCCGCTGCGCATCCAGTTCCCCTTGAGACCGTGCATGCTCTATCTGTTGTTGCTCCAGTTTCCGAATTTCCAACCGGATTGCCTCAAGTTGTTCAGCCGGATCGTTCTGCCCTTCAGTCTGTTGGGCGGTTTCTGCTGCCGGTTGGTTCGTGGATCCACCGGACCGCGGGTGGTAATAGTAGAAATCGCTATACTGACCAATCCGTCCGTCAAACGCCCCATGCCCGAAATACCGGTCATACAGCATCCGGATTCCCTCTTCCCCGTCGGGACGGTCCACGTCGCCGATGACTGCCGACCGGATTGCTGAACGCATGACGGTATCAGGATCCCCACCGGTCCGCAGCACTTCGGCAGTCAGGTCACTGATGAGGCGTTCGAATTCTACCGATCCGTCCTGGTAGGAGCTTTGGAATACCGGTGTGTTATTCCGCGGTACCATGACACGCCACCACTCATTGGTGATTTCCCAGTAGGATGGTTTGGCAAATGGTTCATTCGGACTGGCATTTGGACGGAATGATCCCTCGGCAAACTGATTCAGGTGTCCCTGTTCATGGGATTGGACTTCCGCCATCATGGCAAGTGCATCCCTGGGACTCACCCCGGAAACCATGAAGTGGTCGATATCCAGGATGTAGTGGTCGTCGTGGGCAAAACCTGCGGTGTTTGTGCCTTTTTTGAACCCGATGTACATCGTTCTGCCGCCTGCCAGGCCGGCGGGATCCGAACTGTGAAAATTGAACGACAAACCGTATTTGGCAGCTTCTGCATTGTTGCGCTCCGCCATCTTGGTAACCTCGTCCTGTACCTGTTTTTTCGCCGCGGCGATTCGTTCGGAAAGGAGCGTGGTCGTCGGTTGATCACTGGGTTTCCTGCGCCGGTACCAGGGTCCTTCCTTGGGCAATAGGAAATCCGTGAGTTGCAGATCACGCATGACACCCCGTCCGACCAGGTACAAGAGATCGCCTGTCTGGAGCGTCTGGAGGGTTTTCATCTGCAGTTCGTAGTTGCCCGGATCCGCGTCACGGTAGAGTTTTAACCGTGCTTCCAATAGACTCTTTTCACTGGCAGACAGGGCATCGATACCGGTTGTCTGGATGGCGTCAACCCGCTCCCTGGCAAGTGCGATTGCCACATCACTCAGTCCCAATGCTTTGAGCTGCTGGATTGCATCCTCCATGCTTTTGAGCGCGGCGAAAGCCTCTGCCTCTTTGCGCTTTTCCGCAGCGACAATTGAACTGTATGCCAATTGGTCGGTGAAAATGGCCCTTCCGTCGGACGTTACTCCCTTAAACTCAAGGCGCACGCCTTTTCCGAGGGTTATGATGTCTCCGGGAACCAGAAGCCGTACTTTGCTGGGGCGGAGTTTCACCCGTTCACTGCGTCTGGCGATGAAATCCGGCGTGGACGTATCCGGTGAATCCAATCGCTCATCGTTCACCCAGGTGCCGGCCGTCGAGGTGTTATCCGATACACTCACATGTCCGCCCGGATAGATAGTGACATTGAGATGCTGTCGGGACACGGTCTCGGTGAACACGATCTGACGGGTCATACTGCTTAACTGTTCCCTGCCAAGGATGCCGCTTGAAGCCAGTTCAATGTCATATCGGGAATCCAGCGTTCCGCCGAAGGTGGATGCGTCGGACAATTTCACCAGTTTGCCTTCCGTCAGATCAAACCGGAACAACTGCTGGCCGGACGGCGAATCGAGGATGATAATCATCCCTTGGTACGAATTTGCAATTGGTGATTGGAGATGCGCCACCAACGCCTCATACGTCCCCAGACCGGATATAGTCGAACCGTCCAGCGTCCGAATGACAGTATTTTGGGGTAATGGTCCAATCAAATCACCTCGCCGGACTGCGGCTTGTGCCTGCTGTTGGACAAGCTCCTGCTCCTGTTGGCGAAGCGCATTGAGGGCGTTTTCCAATGAGACGATTTGCGAATTTATCTGCTCCAGCTGGAACCCGGTGTCGCGCAAACGACTCTCACTTCCCGTCCGGAGAATCTCCTGCTGGCGAAGTTTAGCTTCGAGGTCCGCTTTCTTCTGCTTCAGATTATCAAGCGCCTCCTGTTTCTGTACGCGGGTCGATTCCGCTTGCGTAAGCAATTTCTGGGCACTCTGAATTCTTCCTTCGGCATCCGCAAGCGCCCCTTCAATGACGGATCCTTCCCTGACCGGAGACGGTGTGCGATCCGGCCCTGGTTCAGCCGGAGCAACCACTGGAGCAGCGGGTTGGGGTACAACTGGTGCAGCAGGTGGCACGGCTGACGGAGGCACAGAGGGATCTGCAGCTTGACCTGATACACCCAAGGCAGTGAGTGTCGCATTCACCACGTCCGACAGCTTCCGTTGCAAAATCTGATGCTGGTTGGGCTGGATAACCACCGAAAACGCGAAGGTCGGATCAAGCCGTTTGAAGAGAGCGCCGTACAGATCAACGGCAGCAGTGGACTGTGTGACGTCAATGGTAAACTCATCCCGCTCCACTTGATTCCGAAGTGTCGTCAATGCGTCCTTAATCTCCTGATCGAATGTGGCGCAGACTGCAGT
>CAYTIP010000136.1:0-2986 GCA_964437805.1 uncultured Gammaproteobacteria bacterium
GGGAAGAATTTCCAACGCGTGGAAAAGCAATGCAGAGGGAAAAGCAACTAAAATCATATAAGAGCGGATCGTATATCAAGAGATTAATTGAGACAAAAGAGGGTCGGTAGCTCAATGGTAGAGCAGCAGCCTTTTAAGCTGTTGGTTCCGGGTTCGAGTCCCGGCCGGCTCACACATGGATTGATAGTGTTTTCTTCGTAATCCCCATTACACGCCATACCGGGTTGTTTCTGTTATTATGATACCGTGGGAGAACGGGTATGGTAATTCTTGTTTTCTTTTCATTCCTTGCAGGCATTATCACGATCCTTTCGCCCTGCATTCTGCCGGTCCTTCCCATCCTCCTTTCCGCGGGTGTGGATCCGAGCGGGAAGGGAGGGTATGCTAGACCATTGGGAATCATTGCCGGCTTTATCCTCAGCTTTTCACTGTTTACGCTGTTTCTCTCATCCGCCGTACGATACCTGGGAATTCCTGCCGATAGTTTGAGAATCATTGCTGTCGGAGTACTCATTCTGTTTGGTTTAACGCTTCTTGTCCCCCGATTACAGCATATTTTTGAATCGCTCTCAGGTCGAATCTCGGGAGCGGTATCGGTAGGATACCGGAGACCTGGATTCGTTTCTGGACTGCTGGTCGGCGGCTCATTGGGATTGCTGTGGACCCCGTGTGTCGGTCCGATTCTGGGTTCGGTCATATCGCTTGCAGTAACGGGCACCGTCACGGTCCAAACATTCACGATTATCCTTGCATATTCACTGGGAACGGCGATACCCATGGTTTGCATCATGATCGGCGGCCAGCAGTTGATCCGTCGCATTCCGTTTTTGCTTTCCGGCGGCCGCACCCTTCAGGGAGTACTGGGCAGTATCATGATAATGACCGCACTGCTCATCGCGTCCGGGCTGGACAGACGGATACAGACTGCTATCCTGACGGCGTTTCCCAGGTACGGTTCCGGATTGACCAAACTGGAACAATCCGCCATCATATCGGACCAATTGAGCAGACTCTTGCCATCTGCCGACTCCCGTTCCACAGGCAAACCCATGTTCGAAACGCTTAAGGATATCCAAAAGGCTCCGGAAATCATACCGGGCGGGGAGTGGATCAACTCAGAACCGCTCACGCTGTCCGCACTGAGCGGAAACGTGGTACTCATCGACTTCTGGACCTATTCATGCATCAATTGCCAGCGGACATTTCCGTACCTGAGAAAATGGTGGACCGACTATAAGGATTCGGGATTGGTTATTATCGGCGTCCATTCCCCGGAATTCGCATTCGAAAAGAACTCCGACAATGTGCGCAGGGCAGCAGAGGATTTCCGGCTCACCTATCCCATCGTCCAGGACAACGAGTTTGCCACCTGGAACGCATATGAAAATCATTTCTGGCCGGCCAAATACCTCATCGATGCAAATGGAACCATACGATATACCCATTTCGGGGAGGGAGGGTATGACGAAACGGAACGTATGATCCAAACACTGCTCAAGGAGCGCGGAAGTTCCACCGCGACGGTGAACGTTGAAAACCCTGCTTACCGGGTGTACGCGCGTACACCCGAAACGTATCTTGGCTATCATCGGTTAGAAAATAACGCGACAATCGAACCGTTGCAGGATGATTCGTCTGCAACATATACGGCACCGGATCCGGTTCCCTACAATACCGTCGCGTTTTCCGGCACCTGGACGGTAACGGGTGAATATGCGACTCCCGAAGGCGGTGCTTCGCTACTCCTCCATTTTGACGCCAAAGAGGTGTTTCTGGTTATGGGATCAAGCGCCTCGAATGCAGCGGTCCGGGTGATTTTGGACGGTAAACCGTTGGTGGAAGGAGGGGACATCCAAAACGGTAGTATTCCGGTGGGGGAATACCGGCTCTACCGGGTCGTAGAACTCCCGGAACCGGGAGAACATACGCTTCGACTGGAAATGGAAGGTCCCGGACTCCAACTGTTTGCATTTACCTTCGGATAGGGTACTCAGGGCGTCAGGCAGAACAGGCTCCCGACGTGGGATAACTCCTGGAGTGAAACCGATTCGGATACGAACGCAGAAGCGCTCCCGCCGTCCAGATTGACCGCATCCCGAAGATTCCACCCTTCCTGTTTGCCGATGGAAAGGATAAGATCCGGTAAAACGGCAAGCAACGGGCCTTCATACACGGATTCTTTCCGGTGGATAATCAAAAAAATTCCTTCCCCGTTTGGGGTTACCGCTCCGACGCTCCTACGCCGCGGCTCGTCATCCCGAATGGAAATACGGGTAGGAACGCCCCCAATGAGCAGGAGCGGTCCGGCCTGCAGGTAAAACAGTGCATCGGCTGGCGGTGTTTCCAGGGTGATATGCAGGGATTCGTCGGTTTTCCAGACGAATCCGTCGATCAGACGGTTTGCAACAGGGGTTTTCCATACCTTGCCGTCGGACATGAAACCGCCGAGCGGGTTTGATGCTGTGTCATAGAACCCACCGTTGATGCCGGAGATACACCGGTGCCCGATTGCCAGATCGGCGGCTGTCGTGCGGGAGGAAAAATTCGGGATGAGAAATAGTTTCGCGGGATCGGGAGCCCGGAAATACCGGTAGGTGTATGATTCGTCGCCGAACAGGATTCTGTTTCCATCCCGTAGCTCCTCCGGCGGGGCACTCGGATTCTGTGTTGGAGTCGGACTGTCCGTATCCGGAGAAACCGTCCGTTGCGTTCCCGGATTCCGACGTATGGCCAAAACTGCAATAACGGCTATTCCCGCAATCAGTATGATCTTTTTCACCGGGCACCGCCTTTTTCCCATCGGACCGCAGTCAGGAGGGGCGCATACATATCCTGTTCGATCGGAATGTGGACTGAGGTCCGCTCACGGGCGGTTGGCGGACGGTGGACAAATACCACGTTTTGGGGCTCCTCGATGACCGCCAGTGGCGTCTGTTCGTTCCCTTCACCCATTGTGAAGACCGCGGCTGCGGCCAGTCCATCCAGC
>CAYTIP010000137.1:0-2969 GCA_964437805.1 uncultured Gammaproteobacteria bacterium
TTTTGGAATACTATGCCAAACAGGGGATTCTCGTCCGCATCGACGCCAACCAATCCATCGAAGCGGTCCATGACGCCATCATGAAGATTGTGGAAGCGCATACCAAATGAGTGACACCGCGCCTATGGGATCCAACGAAACCAGCCCTCTGCAGATTGCCATTGATGGACCGGTTGCGGCAGGCAAAGGAGATATCGCCGCCATGCTGGCAAAGGAGTTCCGGCTTTCCTATATCAACACGGGAGCGATGTACCGGATGCTCGCTCTTGCATGTATCCGCCGTTCGGTCGGCAGGAAGGACGAGGAAAAGGTGCTGGAAGTACTCCAGTCCATCCGCATTGATCTCCAGCCGCCGGCACCGGGTTCAACACACACCTTCCGGGCCCTCATAGATGATGAGGATGTCACCGATCTCCTGCTTTCGCCGGAGGTTTCTGCGGGATCGTCCGATGTCGCAGTCCTTCCCGCTGTCCGGAAAATCATGGTCGATGTGCAAAAGCGCATGGCCGTGGGACGGAGAGTCGTTATGGAAGGAAGGGATATCGGTCTCAGGGTTCTGCCGGATGCACCATTGAAAATATATCTCACCGCATCACTTGAAGAACGGGCACACCGCCGGTTCAAGCAATGGCAGGAGAAAGGGATCCGCAAGACCCTGGAGGAAGTAATCGCCGAAACGAAAATCCGGGATGCCCAGGATATGGGACGGGAAACAGACCCGCTGCAGGTGCTGCCGGACGCGTGGGAATTGGATACGACGGGATTGACCCAGGAAGCGGTTGTCGGGAAAATCCGTGCCGAGCTGAAACGAAGGAACCTCTCATGAGCATACGGACCCCCCAGGAAATCGAAGCGATGCGTGAGGGAGGCAGGAAGATATGGACGATTCTCCAAAGACTTCTTGATGAATCCCGTGTCGGCGTTACGCTCAATGCGATAGAAGAACATGCCCAGTCCTACATACGGGAAGCAGGCGGCACCCCGTCGTTCTCTACGGTAAAAGGCTACAACTGGGCGACCTGCCTGTGCATCAACGACCAGGTGGTTCACGGCATTCCCAACGCGTACGCACTTCGGGAAGGGGACGTATTTACGATCGATATCGGCATGGTATACAAGGGGCTGCATACGGATACGGCATGGACGAAGATTGTCGGATCCCCGGCCAAAAGTCCCGAACAAACGGAAAAAGAACGGTTTCTAACCGTTGGCAAGGAAACGCTCGTAAAGGCGATCCAGGCAGCTGTCGCCGGTAACCGTGTGGGTCATATCTCCCAGGCGATCGAACAGGGAATACTCGGGGCAGGCTACGACGTTGTCCGATCCCTCACCGGGCATGGCGTGGGGAAAAAGCTCCACGACGAGCCTCTCATACCGGAATACCTGGAAAAACCACTGGAACGCACCCCGCTCCTGGTTCCCGGCATGACGATCGCCATCGAGGTGATCTACGCCATGGGCAGCGGTGAGATCGTCTATTCCTCCCGTGACGGGTGGACTTTGGCTTCGGAAGACGGCTCTCTGACTGCGGTTTTCGAGCAAAGTGTGGCTATCGGGGAGAAGGAAACGACTGTGTTGACCGGAAGCTGATTTTACGGTACAATTGAAATCCTTGACGAGAACAATCCAAATGTACCCGCCATGCTAAAGAGTCATGGGTGGGTATATTTTTGATGTTTTTATTGATATGGCACATCAGGGGAATATAGAAGTAGACGGCGAGGTGTTGGAGTGTCTGCCCAGTACTTTGTTTCGGGTGAAACTGGCAAACGGCAGAATCGTCTTGTGTCACCTGTCGGGGAAGATGCGGCTGCATTTCATCCGTATCCTTCCGGGCGATAAGGTGAAATTGGAAATGACGCCCTACGATGCGTCAAAGGGAAGAATCGTGTACAGGATGAAGTGAGAAGTATGAAAGTACGAGCAAGCGTGAAACCCATGTGTAACAAGTGTACGATTGTCCGCCGGAAAAAGCGGGTATACGTAGTGTGTGAGAATCCGAAACATAAACAACGACAAGGATAACCTATGGCACGTATTGCAGGAGTAGACATTCCAAATGAAAAGCGGCTCGATATCGGTCTCACGTACCTCTATGGGATCGGAAGGACGAATGTCCGAAAACTTCTTGAACAAGTCCAGATGGACGCCTCCCGTCGCGTTAAAACGCTGACGGACGAGGAAATCAGCAAGCTCGCCAAAGCAATCGATAAGGGATTCCGTGTTGAAGGAGACCTCCGTCAGGAGGTTTCTTCCAATATCAAGCGCCTGAAGGAAATCGCTTCATACCGTGGTGTCCGGCACGCGAAAAATTTGCCGACCCGCGGACAGCGGACCAAATCCAATGCTCGCACCAGACGCGGAAAGCGGTCGACGGTTGGTGCACAGAAGAAGGAAGACCGTATCAAGGCAGCAGAATCAAAAGCGCCGGAAAAGAAGTAACCTATGGCTCAGACAAACCAAAAGAAACTCGTTGAAAAAGGAAAGGTGTTCATCACCGCCACATTCAACAATACACTGGTCACGATTACGGATGAACAGGGGAATGCCCTGTACTGGGGTTCTTCCGGTCTCGTCGGATTCAAGGGAGCACGGAAAGCCACTCCATATGCGGCTACAACCGCCGTTGAAGTCGTTGCACGCAAAGCCCAGGAATCGGGACTCCGGGATGTGGAAGTATTCATCAAAGGACCGGGCGCCGGACGCGATGCTGCACTCCGCGCACTGAAAGCCGTTGGACTACGCATCACGCTCATTGCCGATGTGACGCCCATTCCCCATAACGGAGTGAGGCCGAAGAAAAAGCGGAGAGTATAAACACGGAATTATTCTATGGCACGCTATACAGGACCGAAAAACAAACTTGCACGCAGGGAAAATCTGGATCTGAACATGAAAACGGTCGGATCCAACGCACATACGCGTCTCCTGCGCCGCATGAACATTATTCCCGGACAACACGGGGTACG
>CAYTIP010000138.1:0-2940 GCA_964437805.1 uncultured Gammaproteobacteria bacterium
CTGATGCCATTCCCAGGATTTCCCTTTGGGGACGAGTTGTTGTGCTGCTTCTTCGATAACCCGTTCAGGCTGTGGGATATTCCCGAAAAACGCATACGTGATGATTTTGCGGACGTTGGTGTCCACCATGGCTACGTCTTTGCGGAAACTGAAAACCAGAATCGCCCGTGCCGTATAGCGGCCGATGCCGGGAAGCTTGAGGAGTTCCGGTTCCGTGTCGGGGAATATACCGTTGTGGTGCTCCAAAATAGCCTGCGCAGTCTTTTTCAGGTACAGTGCCCGGCGGTTATATCCCATGCCCTTCCACTGCCTGAGGATATCCGCAGCCGGGGCTCCTGCCAGTGCCCTGACATCCGGGTATGCATCGACGAATTCCCGGTACTTGCCGATGACGCGGGACACCTGGGTCTGCTGGAGCATGATTTCCGATACCATGATCCGGTACGGATCAGAAGTCCGTCGCCACGGAAGGTCCCGCCGGTTGTGTTTCCACCACGCGAAGATCTTCCTTTGGAAAATGCTGATGTCCTTCTTCCCAAGCGGCATGACGGAAACGCAACAACGGGCCGGTTATGGTTTGGGTGAGGGTGTTGCTTTCACCGGCAGGGTGAAATCCTTCACTTCCTTCACTTCGGTAATCGTATTGTTCACGCTGTCCCACATCCCCCGGACGCGCACCCGGTGTCCGACTGCTACGGAGGACTGGGTGATGGTATTCCCGGTGCGGTCGATGAACCGGCTCCCAGATACCGTGACGGTCTGGTTGTTGCGTTTCACGGCACTCATGACCCAGCCGGTTGCGGATACGGAATCCACCGTACCGAAAAAGACGCCGTTTCGCTTCTGGATGGATATGTTTCGGATAAGCTTGGCCTGGATCTGGGTCATTTCCTCATTGTTCCATCTGCCCCAGATGTTGACGACATCATTGACGGCAAGTTCCGCAAAATCCGAATTCCCCCAGAACTTCCTCCTCCATCGGGTCGAAGCATCGACCTGGACGGTGAATTCCTTTCCGTCGCTTCCCTTGGCGACGAAGGAACTGGCGGATTTGGAGCTGACCGTCGCCCGGACCAGCGCCGGTTTGAGGACCGGGCGCTTGGGCATTTCGGATATGGCCGCTTTCTTCTCCAGCATCAGTGTTTTCTTTTCCTCACGAATCTGCTCCCGCATCTGTTGGTTCACCGGTGCAGGTGCCGCATACGCCGAACCTGCGGCGAACACGAATAGCCCGATGACGATTCCGCCGTACATAATACGCTTCATAGGATCCTCCTTCCCTACATCCATTCTATTCTGCCGGTTCATACAGGATGGAAACCTCGGTTTCCCCCACATTCCCGTTTTCGTCGTTGGCAACTACAATGATAGGGTTTTCCCCTTCCTCAAGCGTGAGAAGGACGGAAAAATTTCCCTGACCGTCCGATTTCGTCTGTACGTCGTTTACGAAGACCTCTGCCCCTGCGGATGTTTTGCCCCGGATCGTAATCGTCGGTGCCGTCACGGTTGACTGGTGGGACGGGGACGTCACCTGTACGGACAGCGTGCCCTCCACCGCACCCAGTTCCTCGCGCGGAAGCTCCTTGGCCTGCTGTTGGGTACCGGTCTGGATAGCCGCATCCTGCATTTCCTTGATTTCCTTGGATTGGGCCAACCGCTTATTGAAGAACATGAACCCGACAAGTCCGGCGACCATCACACAAAACAGAATTCCTCCGGCAATCATCACAATCGTCTGTTTCATAGCGATACTCCTCCTTCTCCTGGGGCAATCTCTATTCCAATAGTAGCGTCTCTGGCGAAATTTGCAACTTCACCCCGTCAGGGCGTGCCGGAACCCCCTAAATAGTGTACAATCAATGCTATGAAATCCGGCATCGTTGCACTCATCGGCAGACCCAACACGGGCAAATCCACCCTCCTTAATAACCTTCTGGGAAAGAAGGTATCCATCACGTCGCCCAAACCCCAAACCACGCGGTTCCCGATCCAGGCAGTCTATGAGGATGACCGCGGACAGATCATTTTCGTGGATACTCCCGGTGTGTTCGAGCGTTCCTCAAATCCCCTGTCCAAACGCCTGAATGCCACCATCGATTCCGAACTTGCCAAAAGTCTTTCTGCCGTCGTTTACCTCGTGGACCACACACGGGAACGGAGCGTGGAGGAGAACAGGGTTCTGGGCATCGTCCGGAAACTCCCGGTTCCCAAGATCCTGGCGATCAACAAAACCGATATCCGGGAGCCCACCCACATCGTCCAGTACGAATTCATGAAGGAGGAGTTCGATGATGTGGTTTCGGTCTCCGCGCTGCACCACAAGAATCTCAACAGCCTGCTCACCGCCATTTTTTCCCACCTCCCCGAAGGCGGACCGCTCGTTGATACCAAGGAACTCACCCAGCCGGCACTGAACATGGACAGCAAGCTCTTCGTTTCCGAGCTGATCCGGGAGAAGGCATTCCTGTTCCTGCGGGAAGAGGTACCCTATTCCCTCACGGTCGTCACGGATGAGATCACGGAACGCGCAAACGGCACCCTCTATGTCCGGGCACGGATCATTACCGCAAACGACCGCTACAAGAAAATGATCATCGGAGACAAGGGTTCGATGATCCGCGAAATCAGCATGGCAACGAGGAAGGAAATGGAAACCGCCTCACACAAAAAAGTCTTCGTGGATCTCATGGTGGAGACCGACGCCCACTGGATGGAATATATGGAGTAGATCAGGAGAGATGCCGCTCAAGGCGCTTCTTCGTTTCTTCCCGGCCGAGGATTTCCAGTGATTCCAGAAGCGGCGGCCCGACGGTCTTCCCTGACACCGCAACGCGCAGGCTCATGAATACCTCTTTCGCTTTTCTGCCGGCTTCCTCCGATTTGGCGCGGATTGCCTGTTCCATCCCTTCGTGCGTCCAGACGGTTTCCGGTGCCATCAGG
>CAYTIP010000139.1:0-2844 GCA_964437805.1 uncultured Gammaproteobacteria bacterium
AGATGGTCTGTGCTGATATGGTTTCCCGACATCTGGATACGAACGGATGCCCTGATCCGGACCTTATCATACGCACCGGCGGTGAGCAGCGGCTGAGTGGATTTCTTCTTTGGCAATCGGAATACAGTGAACTGTATTTCCCGGATTTCTATATGCCCGACTTCACGCCGGAGAAACTGGATATTGCCATTGCCGAATACCGGATGCGCAAACGGCGGTTTGGAAAATAACAAGGCATTCTTGTTTGTGTTGTGTGGGGGGTTGGGATAGAGGGCAATCCTCAGAAGAGTTTCTGGATGGGTTCCACGCCGAACATCATGCCAAACAGCTGGACGATCCAGAATGCACAGAAGATAATGAAGAATCCGGCAAGCGCAAACGTCAGCCGCTTCTTCCCCGATTCCATTTTCTTGGCATCCCCGGCACCGGTCATCAGGGTAAAGCCCGCTGCGATGATCATGAGCAGAAGCCCAATCCCTGCGATGGCAAAGATGAACGGGAATGCCTTAGTGACCAGGCTGCTGATGGTCAGGTTATCAAGCCCCTTGAACCCGCTTGTAATGGTGTAGCTCTGTTGGCCTTTACCGCCGATTTTCAGTGTTTGTGCAAGGACGCGTTCCATGTGTGTGTTATTCGAATCCGGGAATGACCAGTATTTCCACGCCGATCATCCGCAGGAGGAATACGGAAAAAATGATAAACAGGAGGCCGACGATTGCCGATGACACCAGTTCCTTTCCGGCGTTGAGCTTCTCGGGGTTTCCCGCACTCATGACCATCTGGAAACCTCCGACGATGATAAGGAGAAATGCGATACCTCCAGCCAGTCCGGACCCGAACTGGATGAGGGTCGTCGCAAATTCTCCGGACGTTGTCGGTAGACAGCCAAAGGCGGTCCATACCCCCGTTTTTCCTTCACCCATGCACGCGGTGCATGCGCTGTTATTCGCATCCGTGACGAAATCACAGGGCGAATTTACCGCGGCGACAGACGTGGGAAGCACGAAGAGCGCCAAAAGGCATAATAGGCCGATAGAAAAGGCCGACAGAAGGCGTTTCATCCTTTTAAGTGTAGCAAAGCGGCCCAAGAAAAGGAAGTGCATGGTATGATAGACTCGGCTATCGGTTCTTCCCGTATGCCGTTCCCGAAATTGCCCATGAGACATACGCTCATACTACTGACAATAACCGCACTGCTATCGATGTTTGCCCGCCCTGTGTTTGCACAATCCTGCGATCCGTCCTGCGGCAATATGGATGAGTGCCGCGATAAGATCGCCAAATGCCAGGAAGCATGGAGCTCCATGGAACAGGCCAAAAAGCCACATGCGGATGCGCTTAAGAAGATGGAGTCGGATATCACCGCATTCCAGGAGCGCATTAAGCTTATCGAAAAAGAACTCGTGAAAAAAGCCGCGGCTATCGCCCGGGGTGAGGAGGAACTTACCGAAATCGTGGGGGTCGCAGGCGCGCGTATCCGTCAATTTTACAAGCGGAGCACCGCGGCAGTGCCGATGTTTACCCTGCTTTCCTCAGCCAATATCGGTTCGGCACTCAGGACCTATGCCTACCAGGCGGCCGTCACGTCCGAGGACAAAAAGGTTATTACCCAGACGGCGCTGCAGGTGAAAGACCTGGAGGACCGGAAAAAAACACTGGAAAAGGAAAAGGGAACATTAACGGTATGGAAGGAGGATTTGGACAAGCGTGCGGTGTCGGTGCGGAAACTGGTGAGCGACGCAACCGCCTACCAGACCAAGCTCACCAGTATCATTGCCTCACTCACCGCACAGCAGCAGTCGTTCCTGGCGCAGAAACTGGCGGGATTGAACTTGCCTTCGAGTCTCGGAGCCGGACCGTTGTTCTGTACCGACGATCGGAAACTGGATCCGGGGTTCCGCCCTGCGTTTGCATTTTTTACCTTCGGGATACCCCATCGGGTTGGTATGAACCAATATGGCGCTCTCGGCCGGGCAAAAGCCGGCCAATCGGCAGAGGATATCCTTAGAGCGTATTTCTCCGATTTTTCCTTTGAAAGCGGCAAGGAAGGAGAGAACATTACGGTCCGTGGTACCAACGAGTTCGGCCAGTCGTTTGACGAGACGATGAACATCGAGGAATACCTCAAACACGTGCACGAAATGCCCACAAGCTGGCCATCCTCGGCACTCCAGGCACAGGTGATCGCCGCCCGTTCCTACGGATTGGCTATCCAGCGGGCGAAAGGATATGTGCTTCCAAGCCAGGCCGATCAGGTGGTGAAAAAGGAAACAAACGCGCAGAGCTGGGTCGATGCAGTGAACGCGACGAAAGGGAAAATCATGGCCCAGGGAGGCAATCCCATCAAGGCATGGTTTGCTTCAACATCCGGAGGCTACACGTTTACGTCGGCGGATGTCTGGGGTGGCGGGACGTCCTACACGAAACGGTTGCGGGATACCAACGGAGACGTTTCCGGCTTTGGGGATTTGCAGTCCAAGGCGTACGACCGTGAGTCACCCTGTTTTTACGCGGCGCAGGGATACAGGAACGAGTATGCTAAATCCGCCTGGCTCAAATCCGAGGAAGTCGCGGATATCGTGAACGTCATCCTTCTGGCCCGGGCCGATTCATCAACGCGCGAATACCTCTATCAGGCGGACAAACCAAACCCGGGAGGGAAGGAAACGTGGAGCCGGGATCGGGTGAAGGAAGAGCTCAGGAAGCGGAATGTTACACCGTACAACAGTATTTCCGACGTGAGTGCAAGCGGCGTGGACTTCGGACTGGGGAGAACGACCCAACTCTCTGTCCAGGGGGACGCCGGATCCAGGACTATCGAAGGGGATGAATTCAAGAATTTCT
>CAYTIP010000140.1:0-2836 GCA_964437805.1 uncultured Gammaproteobacteria bacterium
GGGAACCATGGACGCACTGTTTCTGTTCCGGGATCATCTGGCACCCTGGCAGCATCTCTTGACGTTCATTGCTCCAGATTATTGGGGAAATCCCGGCTCCTATAATTACTTCGGCGGAGTTGCGTTCTATTTCGAGAAGATGCTGTACTTCGGCATCCTTCCTTTGACGTTCGCCCTGTACGCACTGGTCGGCGTAAAGGAACGGCACCTGGGATTCTGGAAATTGACCGCTCTCATAACGCTCCTCATGGGATTCAGTCAGCCGCTTGCATGGCTTCCGTATTGGCTGCGGATTCCGGTGCTCGGGTCATCCTACCCGACACGGATTTTTGCTCTCACCCTGGTCGCAAACAGCATTCTTGTGTCTACCGGAATCGACGCGTTCAGGGCGCGGCCGAAATACCGTCTCATCGCGGTGATCCTTACTGCCATTGCGTTTGTGGCAGGCGGCATGTGGTTGTTCGGTGGATTCGCATTCATGCTCACTTCACGTTATCAGGAAACGATAGCCCTCTGCGGATCGAACTTCCTTACGGCGCTTTGCAATCTGGTGGATATTCCGCAGTTATCCAAACACATCAATCCCATGTACGCAAGCGTATCGCTTCGCAATATGCTTGTGCCAAGCGCACTTATTGTCCTGAGCACCGTTGCAGTCTGGATGAGGAGATATTCGACCCGGCTTTTTTTCTTTTGCTCTGTGGTCGTTGTCGTATCGGCAGGATTGTTTTTTTCGCATAAATACACCTACTTCTCGGAACGGCGGTTCGTGTATCCGGATCTTTCCATTATCGGCAAGCTCAGGGAAACGGCGGGGTATGACCGCGTATGGGGATACGGAAACGCATTTCTTGAGAAGAATCTCGCGCAGCAGCTCCGGATCTATTCGACGGACGGGTACGGATTCCTGTCGCCGGTCTGGTACGGGGAACTCCTCAATACGATCCGAACCAACGGAATGGTAGGCGGTCCGATGCGAAGAAGCGATACGGATCTATCCGAAGCCTCCGAAAAAGATGCATTGGGTTCATCCAATCAATATCGCCTGCGTATGATGTCGCTTCTTGGCGTACGGTATATTCTGGAAACGACCGCGGGGGATCATAAGGATCATAAAACCCTTGAAGACCGGTTCCCCCAATCTCTGTTCAGCCCGGTATACGAGGAAGGCATCTGGCGGATATGGAAATACGAAAAAGCCCTGCCGCGTGCGTTTTTGGCCACACACGCGTACATTGAACAGGATCCGAACCGGGTAGCGGGAATTCTCTATGATCCTGAAATCGATCTCTCCTCGACTATCGTGGTGGGAAGTGAAACCGAATTCATTAAAAGCATGAACGCGCGGAATTCCGGACTGGACCGGGGTGAATCCACAACGCGGATCACGCATTACGAACCCAATGAAGTACGGATCGATGTAGCGACAGCACGACCCGGGTTGCTGTTCCTTTCGGACACCTATTATCCGGGTTGGGAGGCGTACGTCGACGGTGAGAAGACGGAAATCATGAAAGCCGATATGGCATTTCGTGCGGTTCCTGTGGGCGAGGGGAGCCATACGGTGGAATTCCTCTACAGGCCGCGGTCATTCCGTCTGGGAATCCTCGTATCCGGAATTGGCATGGCAATGGTTACCGTTCTGTTGTATAGTCTTTTCAGGAAACGCATATGATCGGTGTGATTGCAGGAATCATTCTTTCGCTTATCTACATCTACCCCGTCTTCCAGGGGCTCATTCTCCTGCCGCTTGATCTTCTGGTCAGCAATTCCGCCCCTTGGTTTTTGGCCAGCCAGATTCTCATCAAGAATTCCTACATGCTGGACAGCATTATCCAGATGTTCCCCTGGCGGCACATGACTTTCGCGTCGCTCACATCCGGAATCATGCCGCTATGGAATCCATACCAGTTTGCGGGACTTCCCTTCATGGCAAGCATGAAACCAATGGTATTCTATCCCTTCAATCTGTTGTTTCCGTTGGGAGAAGTGAACGCATGGAACGCACTGCTGTTTTCCCAGCTGTTCTTTGCATTCCTGTTCATGTATCTATTGGCGGAAAAATTGGGGATGCGTGTCTGGGGTAGGATCCTATCCTCTACTGCATTTGCCTTCTCTTCGCTCATGATCGGTTTCCTGCAGTTCGGATCGGACGGCCATGCGCTTATCTGGACACCGTTGTTTCTGTGGTCGGCAATTTCGTTTATCGATTCGCATAAATTCCGGTATCTTACATGTTTGAGCGTTTCCATAGCTTTTGCGATTTTCGCAGGACACCTCCAGTTTTTCGGATATCAGAGCATTCTGCTTGCCGTATTTACCATCTGGTATGCCCGGTCAACGAACAAGTCCTGGAAGGATATCCTGTTTGTCGGCACGGCATCGCTTATTGGAGTCGGTTTGGCGGGGATTCAGGTGCTGCCCGGGTATGAGCTGTTCCGTCATTCATTCCGCGGAAGCGTGGACACGAAAATATTCGCCTCCGGCATCATGCGCCCCGAATATCTCCTGAGACTATTTTCTCCGGACTTCTTCGGCAGCCCGATTACCAAGGATCTCCACATCGGGTACATAGAAACCAGCGGATATTTCGGATTGGTTCCGTTGTTTTTCGTGTTCCTCTCCTTATTCCGGTGGAAGGAAAACCGGTTTGTACGGTTTTTCGCAGTTGCCATGCTAACCGCGGTGGTATTTTCCTTTGACGGCCCGGCCACGATTCTTCACTATCTTCATATCCCCCTGATTACCAGCGGGTGGGGAGGCCGAATATTTTCCATCGTAATGTTCAGCGGCCCACTCCTTGCGGGTTTCGGACTGGAACAATTACTGATCGAAG
>CAYTIP010000141.1:0-2803 GCA_964437805.1 uncultured Gammaproteobacteria bacterium
AGGCGGCATTCGCGTCGGTCACCGGGTATTACTGGTATATGCGCCTCCGGGGTTGGGAGCTGGACGACGTGGAGTTTTCCCGGGGGAGTTACGGAAACTCATACGTCCTCACCGATACGCGCAGTACCCCGGAAGAATTGACGCCGCTTCTCATGAAACTTGCGGAAAAGACCGCAAGTAGAATGAGAAAGAACGGATACCGCGCACGCGGCGTGTATCTGTTCGTGGGCTACCGGACGGGTGTCCATTGGCATAAACGGACGACGCTCGCCGAACCGGTATTCGATACGCGGGATATCTACCGCGCTGTCCGTTCAATTCTTCTTGCGAGTCCGTTTGCCGGTCCGGTGCTCAAATTGGCAGTATCGTGTTTTTCCCTGGAACCGTTCTCTTCTGTGCAGGGCAGCCTTTTCGCCGATGTGGAACGAAAGGAACGGCTGGTTCATGCCCTGGACCATGTCACCGACCGTTGGGGGGATTTCGCCATTATGCCGGCGCGGATGATCGGACTGGACGGGATGATCGTCGATCGGATCGCGTTCGGCAAATGAGGAGTGTCACGTTTTCCTGGCGATGACCAGGTAATTCATGGGGAACAGTGCAGGTTTCCTGATGCGACGGGGAAGATGGGACAGGAGTGCTCCCAGGAGCATGAGGAGTGCGACGAACAGTTTCTTCGGGTATCTGAGAAACAGACGGTTGCAGGTAATCTCCAGATAGAGTGCCTTCATAGTGATCAGCGAACTCAGCCAATCCCCTTCTTCCTTGATGAGAATGGGGGAGAAGCCGGTATCCCGAAGGAGTCGGAGAAGGCCGTATTTGGTGAACCGGAAATAATCATCCGGCTCTTCATGCAGTGCATACACCAGAGGTGCAGTAAGGATGAGGGTGCCGTTTTTGGTGAGTACCCGATTGATTCCGGAAAGAAATTTCCGTGGGTCGGAAACGTGTTCCAGAACCTGGGTGGAAAGTGCGGTATCGAACGCCCCGGCAGGAAGGCGGGCAGTGAGGAAATCCGATCGTATATCGGCAACGTTGGACCGGGGATCGATCCCGGTGTAGGAACGGACACGGTGGGAAAAAAGCGGCGCATAGGGTTTGTCTCCGCATCCCACGTCCAGGAGATCGCCGTGGGCAAATGACGAGGCGATTGCCATGTCGGCAAAGATCGTATCCCGGATGAGTTTGTCGGGATTGAACCAGGATGTGTTTGGGTGGTGCATAGTTTACCGGACCGCGCCGAACAGTTGTTTTCTCACTTCGGCTTCCTGGTCTTTGCCGATTGGCGTGATCCCCTGCCGGGATACGGCGGTTACCGTTTCGGGATGGATATCCAACAGCGACAGGATGACCGTTTCGTTGTCGTCTGCCGCTATGCGGTTGATGTTCGTCTTTCCGCAGGTCCGGCACTCGTGGATAATCATGAGTTCACCCTGCCTGGTCTGCCCGTACTTGTTTTTCCCTTCGTGTTTGAACGTCAGGCCGATGGGCGTCATAGGTCCCATGCACAGCGCGTTCCGGTCTCCCGGCGTATCCTGGTCCACATGTTTGGAAAACAGACAGAATGGGCAATGGTTGCGGTTTCCGGTGCCCATGTGCGGATGGATTCGGACGGTACTGCCGCAGTGATCACAGGTAAAGGATGAGGAAAGCCCCATTCTGTCCATATATGTCAGGTTATTCGTACCGGATCGCTTCGATCGGCGAAAGATCCGCTGCCTTTTTGGCGGGAAATACGCCAAAGAGGATGCCGACGCCGGAGGAAACGCCCACGGCGATGATCACGGTATTCGTATCGATATATGCAGGGAATTGGGTCCGCACAATAAGCACAACTATCCAGGAAAGGAGAAGTCCGAGCATGCCGCCCAATCCGGACAACAGAATGGATTCCGCAAGGAACTGGTAGAGAATATCGGATTTCTGTGCACCGATTGCCCTTCTGATCCCGATTTCCCGTATGCGCTCGATGACGGAAACGAACATAATGTTCATGATGCCCACACCTCCCACAATCAATGAAATTGCGGCGATGGCAACCAGGATGGAATTGAGAACGCTGAAAATGGAATTGATGGTATTGAGGATTTCCGTCTGTTCCACCACACTGAATTCGTCTTCTTTGTAGTTTTTTCTGAGTATCTTGATCGCTTCCTGTTTTACCGAAGGGATCAGCTCTTCGCTTTCGATTTTCATGTAGATGCTCATGAACTGCTTTGTCGGATTAAATGAGTAGGAAGCCGTGAACGGGATGTAGATGCTGTCGTCGATGCTCGCGCCACCAAATCCGCCACCGCCTTTTTCCTCGAATACCCCGACCACTTTGTAGGTGGATCCGCTGATGGATACGTTTTTGCCGACGGCTTTTTCCCTGCTGCCGAAGAGTTTGTCTGCGGCTTTGGGTCCCATGGCGATTTTTTTTGCGCCTTTTGAAACGTCGGCTTTCTCAAAAAGGGTCCCGTATTCGATCCGCAGCGTCAATACGTCGAAAATTTCCTCGGTTGTCGCGGTGATCTGATAGGTTTTCGTTTCCTCGGGACCTTCGACTTTCAGGAACTTTTCGAATACGGGGATGGCATGTTTCACGCCGTTTATGCGTTTCACCAGTTTTACGTCCATTTCGGTGAATTGCACTGTGGTTGGCGGTCCGCCCTGGAATCCCTCCCCGAACGTACCGGGAATGATATAGAGATTATTCGTTCCGAACGTATCGAATTGGTCTTTGATATATGCTTTCAGTCCGAGGCCCAGCGCAATCAAGAGAACCACGGAAGAAACGCCGATGAGAATGCCCAAAGACGTC
>CAYTIP010000142.1:0-2802 GCA_964437805.1 uncultured Gammaproteobacteria bacterium
CAATGGCACACCCATACCGCTACGTATCTGTCATGGGAACCATGGGTTCCGGGAAAACGACTGCCGCCCGGCTGATCGCCCAGAAGCTTGGATATAAACTCATCGAGGAGAACTTCGGGGAAAACGCCTTTCTTCCAAGATTCTACCGCCGGATGAACCGTTGGGCATTCCATTCACAGACCTTTTTCCTTATGGAAAAAATTACCCAGCTTATCGGGATTCAGTCGGTTCTCGAGGAGGAACACGTATCGGGAAAACACGCAGGGATTATTCAGGATACGCCGATTCAGCAGGATGTTTTTTCGTATGCGCGGGCCCAGCATACGCTTGCCAACATGGACGATGCCGAATGGCGCTTATACCAGAAAATTTACCGATCCTTTGAAGCATACTTGCCAAAGCCAGATCTCATTGTGAGGCTGAGGGCCTCCATCCCAGTCGTTCGAAAGCGGATTTCCAACCGGGGGCGGGGATTCGAAAAACGGGTTCCGGTTTCCTATCTCACTGTGTTGGATGACTTCAATTCGGAATGGGTTGAAAAAGAGCATCACCTGAAATATTTGGACATTCCGGTCGATGACCTGAATATCGTTCAATCCAAAGCGGACCAACACGCGTTTATCGAAATCATCAGGCATGCATTGGATCAAATGGAATAAACGCTATGGTACACTCATAATATGAATGTCTATTTTACCGCGGCAACAGCCGGAAACGGAGAGCGTGAGCGCCAGGAAGATGTCCTTAACGCGATCCAGGCGTTGGGACACACCGTCGTTTCCGGTAAACAGATTGTCACTCCCAAACTCCTGGAAGACGATGCGAAGAAAACCGCCGAAGAAATATTCCAACGGGAGAAATCGCGCATCGAAGCATCGGATTGCGTCGTAGCTGAGGTGTCCGTCCCTTCATCCGGTGTCGGCGGGGAAATCGTGTATGCACTCGTCCACAACAAACCCGTGCTGGCACTGTTTTACAAGGACGCCGAAAACAGGATATCACCAATGCTTTCCGGGAATCCGTCGGAGCATCTGTATCTGGAGCATTATGAAGACGATAATATCTCCATAGTCCTCAGTCATTTTTTCCGGGAAGTCACGAATCTCCAGAAGCGCAAGGGGAAACTGATCGTGATCGACGGGGGAGACGGATCCGGGAAAGCGACGCAGTCGGATCTCCTGCGGACGTACCTGACGAACGCAGGATACCGGGTCAAATATATGGATTTCCCCCGGTACTACAGTTCGTTCCACGGACGCGTTGTCGGCCGGTTCCTGAGTGGTGAATTCGGGGCCTTGGATCAGGTGTCTCCGTATCTGGCGGCACTTGCCTACGCCATCGACCGGGCAGGGACAAAGGAGGAAATGGATGCATGGCTCACCCAGGGCGGCATACTGTTATGCAACCGCTACGCGACCTCATCCATGGCCCATCAGGGCGCGAAGTTCCCGCCAGAAAAACAGGCGGAATTCGTCGACTGGCTGGATGAAATGGAGTACAAGGTGCACAAGATTCCCAGGGAAGATATCGTCGTGTATCTGTACGTCCCGTGGAAACTCGGGTATGAACTGACACTCAAAAAAGAAGACCGCAAATACGTCCAGGGTAAACTGGATATCGCCGAGAAGGATATGCACCATCGGGAGGCGTCCGAAGCCATGTACCTGAAACTTGCCAAAGAACGCAACAATTGGATCACGATTAACTGCGTGGATGACCACGGCGGGATTCTGCCCAAAGAAACAATCCACGACCGAATCGTTTCCGCCCTCCGGGAGAAGGGGATCATTTCCTGATTCTTCCCAGCCCCACAACACCGGCTATCCACCGCGTTACGCTGGCCCCATGGCTAATCCTCGTATGGATCTGCGGACCGTGGATTTCCGCCTTATCAAATGTTTGGGCTTCATCCAATGGCAGCTGTGGGAAATCCGTTGGAAAGATTTGCCCGCCGGTCCGTTCCCTGAGGTCTTCCCGTGCCTGAGCAGTCGGATCGAATTCCTGCTGTCCCGTGCGGTGACTGAACAGGGCAAACAGACTTACCCGTTTGGGTTTCTGGACAGCCATCGGGTGTTCGTCCCTGCGGACGTGCCCGACGGTTTGCCTGCGGGATTTACCCTCTACTACCCCTTGCACCAGCGTCGGTTCGGCAAACAGCTCATTTTCGGGAACCTGTGGCATGTCCGAGAGGAATTGCGTATCCGGATCGGCCCACGGATCTTCCTCACCGACAACCGGGATGTATCGTGGTTCTTGTTCGTCTCTATTCATGGACTTTCAGTATACTCCTCGGGTCAACTACCATATTGCACCACTTTGATCTCTTGTCCGCTGTAAGGGAATTTACTATAAACAAGAAAGCACGCGATCGTACAATAGTATTGTTCCGGGAATGTCGGAAAACGCATTCCCGTTTATTTCCGATGCCACCATCTACGCGAACTACACGGTCATCCAGGGGAAAGCTGACGGTAATTGCAGGACCGATGTTTTCGGGGAAAACCAGCAAGCTCATCGCCCTCGTGGACGTCTTCACCCGAATGGGCCACACCGTCCTTACCGTCAAACCCAGCATCGATTCCCGGTACGGAGCGGAAAACGAAATCCACAGCCATGACCATAAACGCTCCAAGGCAATTGTCGTCAACGGAGAAACGCCCCATGACATCATCAAAAAAATTTTGGACATGAAAGCCGATAAGGTGATCTTTGACGAAGTGCAGTTTTTCGACAAGGAAAAGATCAAGGAAGTGATCGCCTCCCTGAAACGAAAAGGCATCCACGTGATCGGGGCAGGATTGC
>CAYTIP010000143.1:0-2801 GCA_964437805.1 uncultured Gammaproteobacteria bacterium
CAAGCGATATATTCTGGACAAATTCACCATAACTATTAATGTGTTCGAACAGAACCTTTGGATGCAACATGTTATCAATCCGCTCTATGGGGATATGGAGTGACGCACCACCCAGGGAGGTGAAATAGGGTTCATGATATACCTGCGGATACC
This sequence comes from uncultured Gammaproteobacteria bacterium, assembly GCA_964437805.1. Classification (GTDB taxonomy): domain Bacteria; phylum Patescibacteriota; class Microgenomatia; order UBA10105; family UBA927; genus UBA10108. The sequence continues at coordinate 154 of CAYTIP010000143.1, forward strand.
GCTTCCTATAGAGGGAGGAAAAAAAAGAAATGGAAGCAACCTCCCGCGACCGTCTGCGCTCACCCCGATCCAGCGATAACGGGTACACGTGTAATCCGAACTCCTCCATGAGGATCGCCCAACTGACGATGGAATCAAGGCCTCCCGACAGGAGCAACACCACGGGACTTCCCGGCTTGGGCAAGGTAAATACCGATCCCCGTGCCTTCCTGAGAATCGATTCGATCGAGCGAATCGTGTCCACGTGTTCCATTTTCCTTTTTTTCAGGCGGGTATCGAATTGTGAAACGGAAATATGCGGCAGCATAGATTACTGTTTTGATAATACCATTAGTATAGATTCTATCTTCCGGTCCCAGGAATGCCCAAGGGCCATCCGTCTCATTTCCCTCCTGGAGGAATTTGGAACAGGTGATGTTAGCAGATGCTTGATGGACAATTCCCAATCCCTGACGGACGAGCCAATCATCACATATTTTCGGTAGCGTTTCAATTCATCAATGGGCGTTGCCATGACGGGCTTCCCCAGATAGAAATACTCAAAAAGCTTCATGGGAAAACTATACCGGTTAAACGACTGCCGGGTATCGTAGGGGATCATGCCGACGGTAAATCGGGAAATAATGCCGGGGATCGCCCCAGCAGGCTGTCTGGGCAGGATAGCAACGTTTTCCAGCCGCCGCAGACGACCGATAACCGAGCGAACGTCAAAACCCGTTACGTTGTCGTCTTCATCCTGCGGGCCGACAAAAACGAATAACCATGTTGGATTGCGCTTCGCCAGCGATTCCATAAGCTGCCAATCGATCCGTTGGTTCAATCCTCCCACGAATCCGAGTACCGGGTATCCGGTTCTGGAGATGCCGATGTTCCTACCGTGTGATGAAGTGAAACTGGCCAGGCGGAACCCCATAGGCACAACGGTAATGTTCTGCCGTGACCGACGGGCATACAGACGCTTGAGTACATGCGAATTGGCAACAACGATATCGGAACGATCCAATAGTTCCTGTTTTTTTTGCTCAAGTTCCGCCGCTTCCTTCGGTTCGGGTGAAGTGAAATAATCGACCATATCATATACAATCCGGTACAAACCCCCAAACAGGGGTGCCAAAAAGGAAACCTGGGGGTACAGAAACCAGGCAATACGGGTGCGCGGTCGGAACCGGAGAAAACAGTAGCAATGCAGAAATAAGATGTGAAGCATCTGACTGCAGGCAAAGAGTAGGGATTGGCGTCCCGACAACGGGAGCAGGAGGGGATAGGAATGGAGAATTCCGTGTCTGTCGGATCGGATCGGAAATTCCAATCTGCCGGTCAGGAACGGAATGAACCAGCGGCGGAAGGGGATAGCGGCAGCGTACTGTATGCAAAGGACACGAAACCCGTGGTCTATCAGCGAATAGCAGGTCTGCGCCGCGACATCACATGCATCATTCCACCTGCCGTAATTTATGAGTATGACTAACGGTTTTGCGTCCATGAGTATCACCATCGGAAAACGGTTTCCCGGCATGCGACGGAACGTGGAACGGTACATGCGGACCCAACCGTCAACCGCCGTATCTGTCGTCTATCTGATCCTTGCAATGGCCACTCCCAACAACAAAGCTCTCTTCATCTTGGCGACCGCGTATGTGATTGCGGTCTCCGTCATTGAACGGTCGGTCGGGAAAGCGCTTGTCTATACAGCCATAATCCTAGCCAAAACCAATGTCGGACAGACGTATGTCATGCCGATTATACCACCCAAATTCGGATATACGGAGGAATACGCAAACGGACGCTCCCTCCTCTTCGTATTTTCACCGCTTATAACGGTCTATCTCACGCTCCTCATAAGCCAAGTGAAAACCGCGGTTACGGTAGGGTACAGAAACATTCCCTCCTATATCCCCATGACTCTGCTGTATATGGCGATTGCCCTTCTTTCATCATCCCTTTCCATTTTCCTTCCCGAACTATCCATGCTCTTTTCGCTCAAGTTGCTGGGATATGCGGTGTGGTGCATAAGCGTGATGCAGGTGGTCAGCAGGGATACCGGAAAAACCCTTCAGACGATGGTTCGGTTGCTTGCCGTCGCAACCGTATTCGAACTGTTCGTCTGCGTGGGACAGATATCTTCCAGCGGCACACTAGGACTGACAATCGAAAACGCCGTATCTCTGGATGTCGTCGCTTCCGACGATTTCGCCTTTCTCATTCGTCCGGTGGGATTGCATTCCAACCCAAACCAATTGGCCAACACCTATATCGAGCTCATGTACGTCGGATTGTTTTTCTTCTTTTCCAACGGGATTCCGGGCGCTATCAGAAAAATCAAAGTGCCGGCATTGACGGTAATCGGCTGCTCCGCAATCATCATTGTCCTATCCCGGTGCCGGAGTGCGTACCTTGCCATTCTGCTGACAATTCCGTTTCTTCTGTTCATATCCGGCATCAGATCGCAACTATTCAACCTGTACAGGCAATACCGCTCCGTTATTAGGAGCTGGAACCTGCTGATCGGCGGAATTGCTATCTCATTCGTGATAATAATTGCCCTGCGGATGTTTTTTTCGTTAAACACGTTCGAAGAATTTGGGGATTATTATCTCAGGGAGAAACTCACTTCGGAAGCTATCGTCATGATCCAACGGTTTCTCCCG
>CAYTIP010000144.1:0-2775 GCA_964437805.1 uncultured Gammaproteobacteria bacterium
CGAAACGGCTGTTTGTGGGTGACGATGGAGTCGGACCATCCGCCTCTTTCTTATCAGGAAAGCGTTCTACCGCTGAACTAGTCACCCGTTTGGATCCCCAAATTATCCCTTATATCGACCAAAAATGCAATTGAGGCGCGGAGCGGAATCGCCCCAATATCAGAGCGAAGCACGATATGGGGCGCCCTAAACCGTGCTCTGCACTGGTTTATGGGCGAACCGCTGGTAACCCCGCCGGATCAATTGCTCACATCGGGCTATCGTCTCTTGAGGCGCGGAGCGGAATCGAACCGCTGCATAGCTGTTTTGCAGACAGCCGTGTTACCTCTTCACCACCGCGCCGGATATTGTCTTGCCTATTGTACCATTGGAGCATCTTCTTTTTCCATGGCCCCAATTTGCTTTTCCCTCAGTGCTGTGATTAGCTAAAAGAAGCCTGAAAAAGATAACGTCATAACGGCTCATGAGGGGAGGTGAAACCAATGAAACAGTATACCCGCATGCTCAGGTATTTCGGCAAGCGACCGTTCTATAACGCAGTTGTACACACGATTTTCGGCATCGGTATCGGCTTCCTGCTCACCTATACGGTTGCAGGCACCCATCCCGTCCGCTGGGGAATCGCGTTTATCGTGATCGCACTTCTTGGTCACCTGCAGGCGATTAAGCAATAAGGCATGGACTCCAAGAACAGTAAATTGCCCGTTATCGGGCGGTAATGAAATGGATGAATTGGCGCAATCGGATGCCGATTGCCTGACCGATTGTTATCTTTTCGCCCCCATCCAATGCGACATATCTATAGAGAACTCTGTTTTTCCATCTGTCCGGATCATCAGGGCTTAATTCGTTTCCGTCCGGTCCGGTCGGAACCACCTCTCCCAGGAATTGATCACCTACAGGCACATATGCATACAGGTCTCCGGAACGATGGATAACCACAGGTTGGACTCCGTTTCTCTGCTCATCCCGACGAATCATGGCTATTTGTCCGAGAAGGTCTGCAATCTCAAGGGAATGGGGTTGTGAAGGCGGTCCATCCTGATACACAGCCGCGAGGAACGGAAGACCGCCTGCTTCGAGATTCAACCGGGTATCCTCGATATTTTGGGAAGTCGGAAACACTTCTTCAATCTGTCGAATGCCTTCACGCAGTTCCGGGTTTGCCATAAGACTCCTTCCGACGGCAGGAACATTTTCGTAAGCATACTGATACCGGTCGCAGGATGCTTGACAAATCATTGTCAGGAAACCTGTCAGGATTTGTTCTGAAGGTGTATAATTATAGGCTATATGAATCCAATGCTTACCTTCCCCAGCGTACCTCCGGCAACTGCCGAACGCATGCTCACAGAATGGCTGGATATCATGCGCAGGAAGGAAAACGGCATTATCGTATTCCCGCCCAAGGGAGGCGCATACCGGAGAATCGAACATCTGATGGCATGGAAATCACTTCGGGAAAAACGGCTCGGTCCGACAGCTCCACAATACCGCCTCCATAGTTGGTCACTGCTCCCATTTAGAACGGCGACAAGCCAGGCGATCTTGGAGTCGGTCCGTCGTGAGGCCGACCTTTCCGGAAAACCAACGTCCCATCTACCATTCATCCACTATTTTCTTCTTTACGACGCCGACCGCTGGTTTTCCGACAGCAGGACGGATATTCTTGTGGCTCTTTCGGAATTGGCCGAACGCGATCCGGCATACCGGTTTCTGCTGTTTTGCGAATTGGACGTCACTCACCCTGCTTACTCGCACCTCTTAACGGATAAAACAACGCTCGGCCAGAATATCCGCATCCACCCTCTGTATTCGATCGAAGACATGCGGTATTTCCTCGGGGACATATGCCGACACTGGAATGAGACACTTGATCCCAAGACAATCCAATCCATTCTGGATTACGTCGGTCCCCATACTTGGCTCATTAAGGAAGCAGCCCGGCTTCTTCTGTCTACCCCAACGCTTCCGGTACAGTCGCTGCTTTCCCAGCCCAGTATGCAGATGAAAGTGGCAGCGATCTGGAACGGTTTTTCCGGCAACGAACAACTCATCCTGAAACATATCATCGGAAACGGACCGACACAGCCGACACCGCAGCGGCCGGAACACGATCACCTGTACCGCATTGGCATCCTGGACGGCAAGCCGGAGGAAAACCAGCATTGCACATTGCCCATCCTCACGCAGTATATTCGGGAACAAATGATCACTGCTCCGGCGGCCGTGTCCGGAGAACACATCTATATCGGATCCAACGATATTTCCGCGGCACTCACCAAATCCGAACACCTGATTCTCACGTTACTCATCGAGGCAAACGGTTCCATTGTTCCCCGTGAAGCGGTAGCAACGGCTGTCTGGGGAGACGACTATACGGACTGGGCACTGGACCGGTTGATCAGCCGGTTGCGTAAAAAACTTGGATCGCTGTCCATTGACCCTTCGACGCTGGTAACGCTGAAAAAACGCGGATTCCGGTGGAATCGTCTCCAACACTATGGAACATGAGCATCGCGCCCTATCCGGAAGTGTTTCGCCATATCCTCGGGAATACCATACATATCCCGATTCCTACATACTGGACATCGAGCATTACGCCCGCCTACTGACTCCGTATGCCAGCCCGGCGCTGGGGAAATTTACTGCGGAAATGGAACGGGCACTCAATCAGCGGAAAGGCCAGGATACCGTGGTGTTCGGGACCGGTCCGCGCCATGCCTGGGATATCCGGTATGAAACGAGCCACCGATACCCGGGCCCTGAGGATAT
>CAYTIP010000145.1:0-2769 GCA_964437805.1 uncultured Gammaproteobacteria bacterium
ACTCCAACGGTTACGGACAGAACGGGATAGACTTCCCCAGGATATAAAGTCGACACAGGAGTCGATAGACAAGAAAAAGCTGGACACCAAAAAATTAGAAGTGGAAGTCAAAAAAGCGGCGGATCACGCACGCCGTGCCAGACAATCCAAAGAAATGATCGACGAGGATCTGGCAACCGTGACAGCGGATCTCTGGAAAAACGCTATCAAAACATGTGTGGGACAGAAAACCGAGGAAATGATCGACCTGATCATGTCGACGGAAGGGATGGACCATATCCAGGCGGAAATGCTCAGTTTGATCGACCGGAAAACGGAAGACGAATGGACACAAAAAAAGAAACGCTGGCGGATGGGTTCACGGTTTGGCGGCAAAGTGCCTATTATGCGGTCTCCCGTGAACGAACTGGTATCCGTTCCGAATCGCGATGCCATCAACAAAGCGTTCGATGCGCTCATGGCCGACACGGACGGTTCGAATATAGCGGACAAACTCAAAGGAATCGTGGGGGTACAGGGGTGGGACGGTCTCCCCCCTGACCAACAACACGAGCTCGAAGCCGCGTACGTCGTGAAGCTGATTGTTCGGCGACAGGAAGCTCTTCACGTCTCACTTCGTGACGAGGAAATCCGCAGAATCCGGTCCGGTCCGTTTGCCGATGCGCTCATCAAACAGGGATTGGCGAAAAACCCGGAGTTCAAACAAGCATGTGCGGGCTTCCAGGACCTTTCAGCAGAAGAATTGGCCAAACCTACTGCCGAAACGGTACAGAAAATCAAAGGGAAGCTGGGCGGCGGCACGCTCATGACCGTCCTCATGCTCGGTCTCACGCCCCTTTCCATGATCAAAACATCGGAAGAGAACCGGTGATCACCTAATCTATGACTCCTGACGATATCCGCAAGGAAATAGAACTAAAAGTCGTGGAACTCCTGAAGTCACGCCTCACGAACCAGACGATAACTGAGGAGCGCAGTAAATTCGTCTCACAGACCGTCCTCAACCTCCTCCAACCCGATATGAGCATCACGGACCTGTACAAAGCAATCATGAAGCTGGACGATGCCTGTCCGGAGTTATCGCCGATTGTTTACCCTTACGCCCGGCAGTATGAGGAGATGATCACCCGTTCGGCCACCGACCGGGTCCAGGAGTACATCCGGGTCGGTAAGTATGACGCAGCCATCGATCTTGCCAAAAAAGTCGTGAGCCAAAACGTCGATATCTCCATCGACAGCAAGTAGCTTTGCAAGGGAACCCCCGCCTGCGGCGACACAGCAACTTCGGACAGGCTTTGCGAAGCTAATTTTGAAATACAGCGGACAATCGATTGTACACCCCTAAGAAACAACCTCCGCACGCCGTTTGCATTCTATAGGATACTCTGATACACTCCTGTCCACGAAGTACGGAGCGTATGGAAGCACTGCAAACAACCATCCTTCCCCCACCGCCCACACCGAATCGGTTCCCGGTCAGGAGACTCCTGGCCATCGGACTCATCGGATTGGCGCTGGGCGGCATCACCCCTTCGCTCATGCCGGTCATCGCGCTGGAATCCAGCCTCCGGATCAGAACAGTCCAACAGGAGTTTGCGGCCAAAAACGAAGAGACCAAGCCGCTTCCTCAGGCAGTTCCGGTGCAATTCAACCCGCTCATTGGTCCGGACGGGAAAGAAATCAAACCTGTGGATAGTGGATTCGGTATCGTGATTCCCAAAATCGGCGTCAATGCAACGGTCATTCCGGGCGTCGACCCCCACAATGGACAGGAGTACGCGGAAGCACTCCAAAAAGGCGTCGCGCATGCCTCCACCAGCTTCCTCCCGGACGAGGAAGGGCTTGTCTATCTTTTTTCCCACTCCACGAACTACGAGTGGTTCCTCAAGGACCTCAACGCCATTTTCTACCTCCTCAAGGATCTTGAAGCCAACGATCAGATCGTTCTGATCTACAAGGCGAATCTGTATACCTATAGGCTTACGGAAAAACGCGTCGTCAAACCCTCCGAACTCTCTTACCTCCAGCCGATTTCCGGAGAACGACGCCTCATCCTCCAAACCTGCTGGCCGCCGGGGTCAACGACGGAACGCCTTCTATTGATAGCTGATCTTGTCGACCGGCAGGAATGGCACCCGGGAAGCAATTAAGCCCTATAGTCTTGACAGAAATGACTTTATAGGATATAATCACCACCTAATCGAAAACCCGGCAATTGTGAGGCTGGGAAGAGCAAAATCATACATATATGAAACACACATCGCTTTTTTCCGGTATCGCCGTTCTGATCAGTGCCCTGATGTTGAATGTGTCTCCTGTATTTGCGGACACCAGCACGCCGTATACATACGGTGGGAATCCCGTTCCGGAAAACCTGCTCATCAATAAACTCGTCAAAAACCCGATTTCCAATCTGTTTGTCGATAACCTGGGAAGCACGGATCCTACCTTCTCTCCCGGATCCAACGTCACGTTCCGCCTAGTCGTGAAGAACGCCTCCGGCGAAACAATGCATCCGGTGACGGTAGTCGACCAGCTCCCCTCCTATCTGACATTCGTATCGGCAAACGTGCCCTCTACATACGATAAAGGGCTCAACAAGGTCATCATGACGCTGGATAACGTGATCGCAGGGGAAACCCGGACGATCGAAATCGTTGCCCAGGTGGCGGCCGCAGCTGCGTTTCCCACCGACCGGTCCATGTTTTGTCTTACCAATTACAGCAAGGTAACTGCTCCCTCACGCCCTGGCGGGAATGAGGACCGTGC
>CAYTIP010000146.1:0-2738 GCA_964437805.1 uncultured Gammaproteobacteria bacterium
CCGCGCAATGGCTGTTTCGAAGTTCGGACTGGATATATCGTGGTCGCCTCCCGGATACCGGTACAGCTCAACGGGCTTTCCCAGCGCAATGAGTTTATCGTAGAGTGATTGGGAGAATGCCGCCGGCACTTCTTCGTCCTCATCCCCGGCATGGATTTGAATCGGCGCCGTAATCTCGGCTAGATGTGCAGTCGGGTCGATGGCATCCCAGAATTCCCGGTTGGTATCCGGTGTCCCGTATTGAGCGATGAGGCTTTGTCTGGTACTTTGCCGCGCCGCCTGTTCCTGGGTGGAAGGCTGGAACGGCGTCCGTCTGTGCCAGTTGTTCATTAGATCATAATACGATCCGACGACACCGCCCCAGATGATTGCGGCTTTGATGTCCGTCGTGTTCACGAGCATATCGCGAAGCGTTATGTTTCCGCCCATCGAATGTCCCCACATGCCGATTTTCTGCGGGTTTGCGTCCTTATAGCGTTTGAGGGATGACAGAGCGTTGAGGACATCGACGGCGTATGCAGGAGAGTAATATGCGCCTTCCGGTTTTCCTTCGGAGGCGCCATGTCCACGGTAATCCGGCTTGAAGACGATATAGCCGTTCCGTGCGAACGTATCCACATACGCAATATACCGTTCCGTCGTCACATATACGTTTGGCGGGATGTATCCGTGATTGAATATGATAACCGGGTATCCCTGAGGAGGTTTCTGGGTCGTGGGAACGGTGAGCAGGCCATAGATTTTGAGTCCGTCCGATTGATATGAGGCGATATACCGTTGGTAGTTCCCACTCGGACCGAGCGTCTGTTCGATGACCAGATCGCTTCCCGGGTAGTCCCGCTCCCGCATTGTATCGATGGCGAGCGGATGACTGATCCTGGGCTGGAGGGAAGTGATTGCTTCCAGCTGGGCCTGCATCGGCATGATGCCGGTCGAATAGACGGAGACGAAGATTCCCAGGAGTACGACACAGAACGAAACGGCGAAAAAGCCGAGGACGACAGATTTGCGCAGGACCATAGAATAAGTATATGGGAAAGTCTGATAATTTGCTGAATATATTCGAAGAGGTATGAAACGGGTATACTGGAGGGAAGTATGAAGCACACGCGACCCCACAGATTGGCGGCGTGGAACCGCATCGGCATCATTGCATTTGCCGCAGCAATTGCCCTATTGTATTGTGCGCTTTCGTTTCTTCGGCACATGCATTTCGAATCCGGCGCGTTTGACCTGGGGCTGTACGACCAGGCAGTCTGGCGGTTTTCCCGATTCCTTGATCCGTACAACACCGTGAAACAGCGGATTATTTTCGGAGATCACCTGGTGCTGACCCTTCCCATCGTGGGAGTGCTGTTTTATATTTGGGATGATGTCCGAATGCTTCTTCTGTTCCAGGCCGCGGCAATTGCCGCTTCGGCGATTCCGATGTTTCTCATGGCACACAGGCGTACCGGCTCCTATATCGCCGCCTGGACCGTAACGATCCTCTACAGCCTGTTCTTCGGGATCCAGTATGGCGTCTATTTCGATTTCCACCCGATTCTCATCGGCGTGTCGCTGCTTGTTTTTCTGGCGTATGCGATAGAGATACGCAGCGTCCGCCTCGCCATCCTTATTGGGGTATTCGGACTGCTCACCCAGGAGAACATGGGCATCGCCTTCATATGTCTTGGATTCTGCTTCATATTCCGCAGGGAATTCCGCAAGCCGGCGATTCTTCTTATGCTGGCCGGCGGCCTGTATACCGTAATTGCGTTGCGGATTACTGCGGCATTCTCACCGGTGGGGTACGAATACGCACCGCAATTGCCACGGTCTATACCGTCGTTTCTGAGCCAGTTGTTCGATTCGGAAGAAAAGCGGCTGACGTGGATCTATTCCTACTCGTGGTTTTCGTTTCTGCCCCTCCTGTCACCGGGGAGTCTCATCGCATTTGTTGCGGACGTATCCCAGTATTTCGTCACCGGTCCTGCATTTGCCCGGATGTGGAGTCCGTTCATGCACCACAGGGCTATCCTTGCCGTATTCCTTTCGCTTGGGCTTCTTGACGTGATGGAGGCATTCTCCCGATGGAAACGCTTGCGGGTCATTCTGTGTTTCGTACTCTTGTTCGTGGCCGCCGGACTCCAGTATCGGTTCCATTTCGCACTCAACAAACTCACGAAACCCCAGTATTTGAAGGAAGAACAATGGATGGTCGACCTCCGCACCCTCATCGCCATGGTTCCGCCGGGGATCAGTGTCGCCAGCCAGCAAAATCTCTTGCCGCATTTGTCCCACAGGAAGGAGATCTATCTCATTTATCCCCGACAGCACGACATAGAAGGTAATCCCTGCGGCCAATCGTTGTGCTGGTGGCTGGATATGGGTGGAAATCCCGAATACTTGGTCGTGGACACAAGACCCGATCAATGGCTTACCCAGACGCTGGAAACCAATGACCATTGGCAGAGCGCCATTGCAAATATGGAAAAAACGGGGATCATCCGTCCGGAAAAACAAATTGGTCACGCCCGACTCTATAGGATACTTCGCCAGCCTTCATCCGCTTTCCGACAATAACGGACCCGACTCTTCATCTCGGGTGGGTTTTCCGTGAGAAGCGTCGTCTTCTGAATCGTTCTTCGATAGGAGCAAGGGAAGGTGGGTTTGGCCGGACGAATTGGGGAAACAGATCCGTGACCCTCTGGAACCATCCGGTCTGTTGTTCCAGGTGAGACACGTCCATCAATTCT
>CAYTIP010000147.1:0-2736 GCA_964437805.1 uncultured Gammaproteobacteria bacterium
GGCGAATTGACGGATTGATACGTTTGATTAAACGTATCAAACTGATTCGCAATCATTCGTTGTATCTCATCCATCTCTCAGGCAGTCGCACCGTCGACCGACACATAGAAGGTTGTCCCGCTTCGGAGGATATTCATCCGCCTGCCGCTGAATCGCTGTTTGAGGACGCCAAACAGCACATCGAACTGGTTGATCACGACGGCATTTCCTTGTCCATACCCGCCGCCGGCATCCAGCGACCGGTCATTGGCCATCTTCATAAGCCCGGATGTATCCACTGCCAGCATCTCTCCCGACGCTTTGTCCATCACTTGCCAAAACAACTCCTTATCCTTCATCGTATAGGTGGAAATCCGGCAGTTGCATGATGCTTCCAATCGTGCCACATGGTTATACAGCACCTCATCATAAATGGTATCCTCCAAAAACCGGATCAGCTGCTCGCGACTTACCGGATCCGGGATAGCAAGAATCCGGTCCAGGTACTGCTGAATACCCCTCCGGTTGCGAGTCGGAATATACTGGTTGAGTTTGGCAAGGCGCTGCTCCATGGTCGGTTCTCGGACCAAGGGGTCCGCGTGCAGGTAGGGATTATCGTCCGGTTTCCTCCCCTCATGGATATCGATGGACGCTGCAGTCAGAACCCCATCCTCAACCGTCACGATCCGGGTGTTGGAAAGCGCGGTTTTGACGCCGGCAATTGCGGTCGGGAACGTGACCGTGTTCCCCTGCTTTTGGAATACGACAAACTCGTCGCCGCTCGTGTGTACCAAAACAAACGTCCCCTGACCGTAGACATCCAGCGCCCGCTGAACGGCGTTCATGAGGGAAAGGAGTGCTGCATCCCCCATCTGGTTGCGGACGGGAGTCGGCACGCTGTTGATATTGCCAAGATTGGTTAGATCAAACGTACCGGCCGGTGTATATCCGTTTGCCCGGAGCGACCCAATCGCGCCTGCATTGAGGACGTGTACGGGTTTGGCAGCAGCTTCGATCTGCGGCTTCAATTCCTCCCAGGAAACGGGATTGCCGGAGCGGTCGACGATGACCGTTCCCTCCGGTAATTCGATGGATCCGACCGGTGTGGCGGCAAGGGTATCTGCCAGGCGATGCCCGAAAAACCGGAGCGTCTGTTCGTCGAATGCGTTGACCGCTTCAGCCGAAAATCCGAAGAGGTCGGTAAGCGTCTGCTTCGTCCTTTCAAGGAAGCTCTCATCCTCATAGAGCGTCGGGGTGCGCTGCGTCCGCGGTGACTGGATATTTTGTTCCGGTTGCGGCTGAACCTCCTCACTATCTTCTATAACCCGCTCCGCAACGGCCTGTTCCGGCGCTTCTTCGTCGTCGTTGATAATTTGCCCGGCGATTTCCCGTTGCTGGAGGAGATAGGTCTGCATCTCGTCCAGTGCCTGCCAAATGAGCTCCTCGACAGATGCAATATAATCACGTTTTTCTTCCAGTGTGTATGTCCCGTACACATTTTTCCCTTGTTCAACCAACGAGTCGATTTTCTGCAAACTGGCATCCGAAAGCATACCGGGAAAGATCCAATTGAAAAGTTGGAGATACGACAATATCCCAGCTGTCTGGTTTTTTGCGAATTTGGACGTCTTTACGAAGGATATGAATTGACTCGCGCCTTCGTCTCCCCGGGATGAACGGACACTGTCTGCTATATTGCGTATCCACGCATTACGTGAATCCCTGTCATTCCCAAACGTATCGATAATCGTGGGAATCGTCATGAACCGACGGAACATGTCAATGCCCTCTTCTAGTGATTCACGGTCTCGCGTTTCCTGTATAGCTGCAGTGTCCTGCATAAACAGGGACTCGCGTGCCGCATCCGGCTGGTTCATATCGACAGAGATAATATGCGGATCGTTACTGAGGATATCCATGATCCATTGAGGTGCACTATTCTGTCCGCCCGGTTCAAACGAATTCTGCTCGAGAATCATGGAATCGGACACGGGCATACGCCGGACCCAATTGACGATCCCCTGCAACAGCTCCCGCAATGAAGCGATTCCACCGGTCGTCACTTTCTCCCGGTATCCGGGTACGTAGCGCACTGCCCATCCTTCCGTCGTAGTGGCGGAAAGGCCTAAACTCCCACTGATCAAACCCGATGTAGCCCTGCGTACTGCTCTGCCTTCTTCCTGGAGGTACTCGCGGGTGCGCTGGGCAGCACGGTCTTCCCGGGCAACCGGGTACACTCTGCCGTATTCCGGCGTCCAAAGCCAGGAGTCCGGATTGTACGGTCCCCAACCAAGCCGGAATTGGATAGCGCGAAGCCACACGGGCTGGCTGTTGTATGCGGCGCCGTACTGGTCGGCAAATCGGTTATTCCGGCGGTATGTCTCCAGATTTCCGTTGCGCGATTCGAGTCGTGCACGTTCCAGTTCCCAGAGTTTGGCATTTTGCTGTGCTTCCGTTTCCTTCGCGCGCGTGGGATCCGATTTCTTCCGGACAAGTTTCAGGATAACCTCGGGTTGTGCATCTGCAGGTTCCTCCTCCCTGCCGGACACTCCGGAGGGTTCATTATCTGTGACACTTTTTAATACTTTCGGATCTGGTTTGATAGCTTCTGGGAGTGCTATCACCGGGAACGAGGTACCTTTATCCTCAATGCCGATCGCAGGAAGCTCTATAACGGGATATTGCTGTTTGGCATCCGAAAGATAGCGCGTCTGCATCGTCTCAATTTCCGTTTGGACGATGGCCGGGTCAATCGCC
>CAYTIP010000148.1:0-2727 GCA_964437805.1 uncultured Gammaproteobacteria bacterium
ATCCCCAGGAACACGAGAAGTGCCGTCCCGAACAGGACGATCGGCAGAAGCAGTCTTCTCTTTTGTTTCTTTTGCATGGTATGATGATTGTACACAATCTATGATCACATCACCATCCGACCAAAGCCCGAAAGGACCGGGCGGTGGGGAACCTGTTCCGTTTTCATTCGGCGCTCAGCAACCACCCGATCCTTCCACCATACCCCAGGAAACGATCGTCGTTCCGGCCCAGGGTGAGGTACCGCCATCTCCGCCGGATATGACCGGAGCGGGGAGCGCCACGGGACAGATGCCTCCGGACCCGCAAACAGTCAATGTACCGCCCGTTTCGCAACCGACAGGGAATCCCTGGCCAAAACGAATCCTCGTCATCGCAATCCTTTTGTTGTTTGCCGGCGCTGCGGTGTTTCTGGGGCGCATGGCGTTTTCCTCGGTGGCACCGGTTGCCAGCAAGGATGTAACCCTTACTTATTGGGGATTGTGGGAAAACGACGGCATCATCAAACCCATCATAGCGGAATATGAAGCGAAACACCCCAATGTCAAGATCCAATACAGTAAACAATCCCATAAACAATACCGTGAACGGCTTCAGGCGGCAATTGAACGTGGCGACGGTCCGGATATTTTCCGGTTCCATAACACGTGGGTTCCCATGCTGAAAAATCAGCTCGCGGCAATTCCCCAGTCGGTCATGTCGCCAACCCAGTTCAAAAGCACGTACTATCCGGTGGCGGCAACAGACCTTATCGGCGGAGACGTGATTTACGGACTGCCGCTCATGATTGAAGGGTTGGGCCTTTATTATAATGAAGATCTGTTTGCAGCCGCAGGCATAACCGCACCCCCCGCCACGTGGGAAGAACTTCTGGCAATGGTGCCAAAGATTGCCAAGGCGGAAGGAACGGGCTTTGCCGTCTCGGCCATTGCACTTGGGACAACCGGCAATATCGAAAATTTCAGCGATATCATTGCGACGATGTTTATGCAGAACGGCGCAAACCCTGCCGTTCCCAGAGGGAAGGAAGCAGAGGAAGCGCTTGCCTTTTACCGCAAATTTTCCAATCCGGCAGATCCCGTCTATACCTGGAACGACACGATGGATAATTCCATGTATGCGTTTGCCAACGGAAAAGTTGCCATGATTCTGGCACCATCGTGGCGGGCATTTGACATCATCGAGATGGCAAAGCAGGTAAACCCAACGCTGAAATTCAAGGTCGCGCCGATTCCACAGTTGGCAGGCAATACGGTTACCTGGGCATCGTATTGGGTTGAGGGAATTTCCGAAAAAAGCAAATACAAAACCCAGGCGGCAGAATTCCTCAAATTCCTGACATCCCAGGAGGTGATGACCAAACTCTATACGGAAGAGTCGAAAGTGCGGCTTTTCGGGGAACCGTATGCCCGGGTTGATATGGCTTCGCTCATTTCCAACGATCCGTATGCCGGTGTCTATGTACGCCAAGCTAAAGACAGCAGATCGTTTCCGCTTGCGTCACGAACCCACGATAACGGCATCAATGACAGGATGGCCAAATATCTGGAAAACGCCGTAAACGCGGTGAATACCGGATCGTCTCCGCAGCAGGAGCTGGAAACCGTAACAAACGGATTTGCGCAGGTATTGAGTTCATACGGCCTGGTGACCAATACTGCCCCTGCAACCACAAACTAATCGATGCGAGTTTCCGACGCGATTTATTTCGCAATTGCCTACGCGGATATATTCGACTACCCCTATACCCTTGAGGAAGTAGTGGCATGGATTCCCGGAAACTGGTCGTTGAACGCCGTAAAACGGGGTCTCACGGATTTGTGCCGAAAGAAACGGATTGAACGGATTGGAGATTTCTATTGCCTGCGGGGCCGGAAGAAGATCGTATCCATCAGAAGGCGGCGTACCCAGGAAACTGCACGGAAGATGGATACAGCCCGACTGGCAGCATCGATTCTCCGGACGGTACCCGGTGTCGCACTGGTCGGCGTGACCGGTGGACTTTCGCTTGGGAATGCCGATCCGGCAGACGACATAGACCTGTATATCGGAACACAACCGCATACCGTATGGAGTACCCGGCTGGCATGCACATTCCTTATGGAATGGTACGGGATGCGCAGACGACCTGACGCTACGGATGTCCGGGACAGGATATGCCTGAATATGTTTGTTGACAGGGAGAGGATGGGTCTGCCGGTCGGGGAGCGGGATATATACACGGCCCATGAGGTATTGCAGCTAATACCGCTTTTCGAAAGAACCGGTGCATACCGGTCATTCCTGCTTTCCAATCGATGGGTCGCACCGGTGTTTCCCATCCGATGGAAACGGGCAATGGCTGTTGCCGGCGTACCGTCTGCACAATCGCCGGGCAGGCGTATCGTTTTGTTGCTGCAGCGAATCGAATCCGTTATGAAAGCGATACAGCTCAGATATATGCAGCCCCGCAGGACGAGTGAGGTGATATCCGACCGGACAATCCGGTTTCATCCCAACGACGCGAGGATTTGGATAACGGAAGGGTTACGGAGGAGAGGCGTCTCCATAATCCCACTTGACAAGAAAAATATCCGACCGTAAAATAGCAGTCACTTCGAAAGACTGCCAAATAAGGGAAGTACAGTATTCACTGTCGGTAGAGTGATCAGGCAATTGGCAACCGGATACGGCATCCCAATCGCCTCATCACCCGGAAAGGAACGATGTTATGTCAAAACAAACTATCG
>CAYTIP010000149.1:0-2722 GCA_964437805.1 uncultured Gammaproteobacteria bacterium
GGTGTGGACACCGGTGCCGAAGGATTCGTTCCGGTCCAGACGTATTATGAAGCTGGAGTATTCCTGAACGGGAAATACCGCGGATACAAACGGATCATCGCAATCCGGGAGCCGTTGGGGCCGGGGAATGCGGTTGTGTATATCCTGGCAACCAAGGACAACAACGAGTACGTCCTTCATGAGGAAGATGATGCATCCCGGCGCTATCCGGATACCGACTGGCGCAGTCCCTTTTCCAATCTTGACCGGGGGAAAGTGAGGAAGGTAGATCACCTTCCTTCCGAACATCCGCAAACGATTCCACTGCCCGACTCGTTCGTACTCTATAAGGAAGCGGTGGTGACGGATAACATCCGGTCGGAAAAGAAAAATCCCGAAGGATTCGACATCTACGAATATACGGTCCGGACCGATTTTTCCGCGTACGAACCGCTGCAGGTTCCGTCCTCACCGCTCACGTTTTTCGCCGTTACCAATCCGCCGGTCGTGATATCCCAGGAGTGGGAAGAGGATGCGCGGGTGCAGGCACAGCTGCGGGAGAAGTATATTAAGGGGTCGACAAAAACCATCGTACTGGATTCCACGGGATTGCCATTCAGTTACACTCTGAGCCGTACGGACGAGGTGAATGCGTACGGGAAACTGCTGGATGAATACCGGAAAGCCGAGCGGACATATGAGGAAGCCCGCGCGCGGTTTGAACGCAAGGAGATTCCGGAGCTACCCGATCCGCCGGTCGAACCGAAATTGCCGAACCTGCGCATGACCAAAAACGACATACCGGTCAAAACAGAATTGTTCGACACATATGATATCGCCGTTCCGTACATTTGCGGCATCGATGTGGATACGCCTGTTCTCAGGGAAATCCGCGAAACGGATCTCACACCCCTGGGTCGGGCGCTGGGCCGCGAACTGTTCATCTTCAAGGATCCCGA
Organism: uncultured Gammaproteobacteria bacterium; assembly: GCA_964437805.1. Lineage (GTDB taxonomy): Bacteria > Patescibacteriota > Microgenomatia > UBA10105 > UBA927 > UBA10108. The sequence continues at coordinate 939 of CAYTIP010000149.1, forward strand.
ACACCCGTTCTACAAACTCGCATACCGGAATAAGATGCTTCTCAGCGATGAGGAATTCAACATGATCAACGGTTCCCGTCCATGGATTCCGTATGAGGAGTATGTGGCACGCCACCCCATCCTTCTCTTCAAGGATCCATGGGGACGGTGGATAGCGCTGGGTGAGTATGATTATAAAATGATCGGCGGCTGCGGGAAGCCGGTTCTGTATCTGTATCCTCCCCGGACGACAGACGTTTCGGTCGCGTTTCCCAAACCGATGGAGTTGACCCTTAGCATTCCATCCTACCGGACGGGATGGCAGGTGCGTGCATATCCGGACGGGTCGATTGAGGACCGTCGGCATGATCCAAACGCGTGCAGGGATATTGATGCGGACAGATCCGGGTCGGCATATGCCGCGGATGCGTGCGTGAGAAACCGATATCCCTATCTCTACTGGGAGGGCAACAGGGTGGGTGCTGCGTTTCCCGCCGATTCTTCCACGGGTTGGATAGTCGGTACTGCCGATCTGGAAGGATTTTTGGAGTGCACGCTGGGTGATGCCGGTTTATCGGAGCGCGAACGGGGTGATTTCCTGGAATTCTGGGTTCCCAGAATGCACGCTTCGGGTGCGCCGTATTTCCGGGTTAGGTTTCTGACATCCGCGGATCTCAATCCGTTTCTCCCCGTGGCGATTGACCCGAAACCCGATACCTACTACCGGCTGTTCCTGGACTGGCAACCGCTTTCGGATGCTGGAAAGAGCGAAATGACACCCCAGATTCTGCCGATACTCCGGAGGCAGGGGTTTACGGTTGTGGAGTGGGGAGGGTTGCTCCGGCCGGAACCCAGGTGAATCAGAAGATGATGAGGGAATCCTGCCACGCGCTATCCGGTTTGTTGTTTTGTGCAGGGATTCCGTACTGGCCGATGCTCACATAATAGAACCGGTCCGGATACCGGCTGTCCTCCAAAAAATACGCCATGCCGTTTGATTCCTTATAGTTTTCCGGACAGACCTGTCCGTAGTCGAAATACGGCCCTTCCGCATTGGTTGGAACCGGATAACCGATCGTCGCTTTCGTGATCGTCGGAGACGGTTTTTTCGGGTTGATCCGGACGAAACAGTCGGATGGAGAGATACCGGAAAGAAACCGCTTCTTGATCGCCTGTTCCAGGGTGTCGGCCGGGGATTTCTCAAACCGTTCAATGGATTGGCCATCCTGGGGCTTCATGGAACCGGGGTAGACGGAGAGCTTGGATCCCTGCTCCTGGACTTTGATGGCACCGGATCCTTCCGCCGAGTCGGCCAGGAAAAAGTGGACACCCAGTTGCCGGGACGTATATGTTTGCCCGTTCGGGTTGCTTTGGAGTTTGGGAGAGGCGCTCACCGGGGGAGTTGCAGCGAGTGTGGGAGCTGCGGTAGCGGTCGGTGATGCGGATTGGGTAGTGGTCGGTGTGGGAAGGTCCGTAACAGCAGGGGTGGTCGGTTCTTCGGGTTCCGGCACCGGTTGCCTGGGGAATACGAGAAAGAGCACGAGTCCGGTTCCCAGTGCCGCCACAATGATGCCGGTGACAAGAAGCGGGAGCCAGGTTCTTTTTTTGCCGGTGTTTTCAATCTGTGTATCGGCGGGTAGGGGTTCGGGCGGAGTCACAGGAGCATCCATACGTAATTGAGTATGATGGAGGTATGACCATAATGCAAGCGGTCATGAAGCCGGGTCGTACAAAACCGTATACGTGAGAAGCAATGTGCCGGAAGCGTTCAGTTTCCGGACCGAGATAAGGGAGAGACGTGAGGT
>CAYTIP010000150.1:0-2702 GCA_964437805.1 uncultured Gammaproteobacteria bacterium
CCCGGATCGGCATCTCCCACGCAGTCAGTGCAGATCATCGCCCAGAATCTGGAAGTTCCCTGGGAGCTTGCATTTCTCCCGGACGGAGACATCCTGGTAACCGAACGGCCGGGCAACCTGCTGAGAATCGGAAGGGAGTCCAAAACGATCAGCCAAATCAAGGGTGTCAAACACATCGGGGAAGGTGGACTCCTGGGGCTTGCACTCCATCCGGATTTCCAGGCAAACCACTTCCTCTATCTGTACTCGACGACTGAGGGAGCATCCGGAATCACCAACCGCGTAGAGCGCTACACGCTCACAAACGACACGCTTTCGGAGCCCACACTCATCATCAGGGATATCAAAGGATCCGCAAACCATGACGGCGGGAGGGTTGCATTCGGGCCGGACCGCAAACTGTATATCACGACGGGTGACGCACAGGACGAAACGCTTGCGCAGAACCGGCTGTCCCTGAACGGGAAAATCCTGCGGCTCAACGACGACGGGACCATTCCCTCGGACAATCCATTCGGCACACCAATCTACTCCTACGGACACCGGAATCCGCAGGGATTGGCATGGGACGACGCCGGACGGATGTGGTCCAGCGAACACGGGCCGTCGGGACTCCAAACCGGATACGACGAGGTGAACAGAATTTCCAAAGGCGCAAATTACGGGTGGCCGGTTATCAGGGGAACGGAAACACGAAAGGGCATGGTCACACCCGTCATCCAATCCGGCAAAGACGATACTTGGGCTCCCTCCGGACTGGCATACATAAACGGATCCTTGTATTTTTCCGGTCTGCGCGGCGAATCCCTGTACAAAGCCGCAATCCGGGCCGACGGGTCGCTGGACCAGCCGGTTGCGCTCTTTTCCGGAACCTACGGGAGACTCCGCGCGGTGGTCGCGGGGCCCGACGGGGACATCTACGTGACGACCAGCAACCGGGACGGCAGGGGCACCCAACACCCCAACGACGACAAACTCCTCAGGATCCCCCGATCACTTCTCAAGTAATTCCGTGAATACTACCAGTGGGTTTAGTGTGGTTAACGGATTGTTCCCTGGCATCCAACACCTTCCTGATGAGGATGATGTCGGCTTTCCTGAGAAGCGGCAATTCGTCGAATGAAAAAAACTTCCCTTCCGAAACTTCACCGGACGGACGGAATTTACCGCCGATGAACGTCCCGGCGTACACGATGTCCAGCCGTGCGGTATCCCGGTCTGTCCGGATGTGCAACCGCCTATCGGCACTTACCGTAAGACCGGATTCCTCCTCGATTTCCCGTTCCAATCCTTCCTTGGGGTGCTCCTTTGCTTTGATATACCCGCCCGGAAGGCTCCACTCCTGCTGACGGTAGGTATGCCGGAAAAGAAGAATTTCATTCTTCTGGTTGAAAATGATTCCGGTCACTCCTACGAGGAACTGGTCCTCAAGGATCCTGATAACATTCAGCTGGACGAGTTTTGGAAGCTTGAGCATCTTCCATATGCGGGCCAATAAGGACGTCATAGGGTATCTTCGTCGGTCGATTCCCCTTCGGATTTGGCGATCAGCTTCGCGTTCTCCAGCTCAAGCGTATGGATTTTCTTGGTCAGATCGGTCGCTTCCTTCCGGACCCGGTCAAGCTCCTTCTCCCGCTTCTCCCAGGCAAACCACGCGGGGATCGAACGAACCAGATAAAACAATCCGGAAAACAGAATGCCGATGCCGAATGATGCCAGGACGAGGATATACATGGGAATATTTTCAATGGATGCGCTTCCGAAATGTACCGAAACCAATCCGGTGTTGAGTGTCGCGAAGTACCCGAACAGCAGTCCGAAAATGAGGAATAATAGCAGTGCCAGCATGGGCTTATTCTACCACAGAGGACCCCGGGCTATGTCATAATCCTCACAGAACCGTTCCCACCAGGGTATATACTGGATACATGCCATACAACTCCCTGACCCCTGAGGAACAACACGTCATCGAAGACAAAGGGACGGAACCTCCATTCACCGGGCAGTACGACAATTTTTTCCGGGAAGGAACATACATCTGCCGCAAATGCAACGCGCCGTTGTTTTCCTCGGAACACAAATTCGATGCGCACTGCGGATGGCCGGCGTTTGACCGCGAGTTGCCGGAAACGCTCAGGCGTCTACCCGACGGGGACCGGACGGAAATCCAATGCAGCCGATGTGGGGCCCATCTGGGCCATGTATTCCAGGGTGAAGGATTCACGAAAACCGATACCAGACACTGCGTCAATTCCCTCTCCATCCGCTTTATTCCCAAAGGAAATCCGATTCCGGAACTTGTATGAACACTCCCAAACTTGCCACATTCGCAGGCGGTTGCTTCTGGTGTACGGAGGCGGTATTCCGGCGGTTGGACGGAGTCCTGGATGTCGTCCCCGGATATGCAGGTGGCCTCACGGAGAATCCGACGTACGAGGAGGTATCCGGCGGACTCACCGGACATGCCGAAGCGATCCAGATATCCTTTGATCCCGATATCATTTCCTACGAAACCCTGCTTACGGTATTCTGGCATACGCATGATCCCACGACGAAAAACCGGCAGGGTAACGATGTCGGGCCCCAGTACCGGTCGGTCATTTTCTACCATGACCAGACACAGCAACAACGTGCGATCCTGTCCAAGAAACAACTGGAAGATGCGCATGTGTATGCGAATCCCATCGTGACGGAAATCGTAG
>CAYTIP010000151.1:0-2623 GCA_964437805.1 uncultured Gammaproteobacteria bacterium
CACTGTGCCCTGTTGGATTTTCCCGATGGCGTAGGTTCCCTTATAATCGTCGAAATCCAGATTGGACACCAGGAGTTTAAAGGGTTTGTCCGGGTTTCCGGACGGCGGAGGGATGGTTTTCAGAATACACTCGAACAGCGGTTCCAATGTAGCCGGTTCGGACGGATTGTCCGGCAGGTGATCCCAGGATTTGCCTTCCCTGCCGACGGCGTACAATACCGGAAACAGAAGATCCTTTTCGTCCGCGGCAAGCCGCAGGAAGAGGGATTCGATTTCGCTGAGCACATGCTGGGTGCGGCTGTCGGAACGGTCGATTTTATTTATGACAACGATAACCTGGAGATGATGTTCGAGCGCTTTCTTGAGGACGAAATGGGTTTGGGGAAGGGGACCTTCGGCTGCGTCCACGATGAGGAGCGCTCCGTCAGCCATGTGGATGACCCGTTCGACTTCGCCGCCGAAATCCGCGTGTCCGGGTGTATCGATGATGTTGATTTTGACTCCCTTGTACGATACCGCCGTATTTTTGGCAAGGATCGTAATGCCCTTTTCCCGTTCAAGGGCATTGTTGTCCATGATGGTCGTCTGGGTCATTTCCGCCTGGTTGTCGCGGAAAGTATGGGTCTGCTTGAGCATCCCGTCGACAAGGGTGGTTTTGCCATGGTCCACATGGGCGATGATAGCGATGTTTCTGATATCCATGGAGAACAAAAAAACCCCGCGGGTCTTGCGGGTATTTCAAAAAAAACACCATTCAGTCAACCGGGTATAAGTATACCACACCCCATCCACCGGCGGAAGGTCAAGCCATTAGTCCTGGGGTTCCCGCACGAAGTGGGGAAGGGGGAGCGCATGGCTGCCCGTGGGGAATACAATCGGCTTCGTCGTTCGCCGGTCGAACTCGTTTTTCCATGTCTCGAGCTGATTGAGGTGTTCGTCCGCCGTCCGGAAGCCGAAATTATTCGTCCGGAACGCCAGATAGGTGACGCCGATATCCTGCCATTCCCCAAGCATGGTTACCCATGCTTCCATATCCGACGGGTTGTGCACTTCGCGTGTCTGGGATCCATCCACACTGAACCGTCTGCCGAACGAACCCATGATCGGGAACGTATCCGGATTTTTGCCGTTTGCCCGAAGGAGCATGCGGAAATGGTCGATTTTCGGAGCGACGTCCTGGGGGTTACCCATCGGCATCCATCCGTCGCCGATGCGTGCCGTGCGCTCCAAAACCGCGTCCGCCCAGCCGCCCATCCAGATGGGGATCGACCGGTTCGGCCGCGGATTGATGCCGTAACGCTGGGTTGGTTTTCCGTTTTCGTCGTGGTCGATGAGATCCTTCGTCCACAATTCCCTGAGATAGGAAACCTGTTGTTCGATCCGTTTGCCGCGGGTCCTGTATTCATGGCCAAGTAGTCCGAACTCCTCGGGGTTGGAGCCGACTCCGATACCCAGTACCAGGCGGCCGCCGGAGAGAATGTCCACTTCGGCAGCCTGTTTGGCGACAAGTGCCGTTTCCCTCTGCGGCAGGACGATCACTCCCGGAATAAATTGGATGGAGCGGGTTACGCCTGCGAGGTAGGAATAGAGGGTGAATGGTTCGTGGAACAGGTCGCGGTAACTGTAGTGGTTGTTTCCGGTCGGCTCTTCCGTTCCCAGGATATGATCGTAGGTCACGAGGAATCCGAATCCCATCTGTTCGACCGACTGGACGAAATCACGGATAACAATGGGATCCGTTCCGATCTCGCGTGTTGGGAAAATGACTCCTGGGCGCACTTCAGCCGTGTTCATAAGAAGTGGATAGTATACCACAAGTGCGGAAAATCGCACAGGGAAGGGTTTTATGGTACCAACAGGAAATACTTTTGTGGTATGGTAAGATAAAGTGCCCTTCATGGAAGGTGTACCGGAAAGTACCGGTGATACTCCGGAATCTATGGGAATGTTCAAGAGAAAACGCGCATACAAGAAACGGGGACCGTTCAAGATGATGAAGCTGAAAAAGCAGACGGTCTATACGGTCGCAGCTATCTGGTTGTGGCTGTTTTCCGGTATCGTGCTTCTGTCGTTTTTCACTGACGCGAAAATGCTTTCCCCCCTTCGGGAAGAGCTGTACGGCATGCTGGGATGGCTTATGTACCCCCTGCCTCCGCTGTTGGTTTCAGTGAGTCTCCTCTTTTTCAAGATCAAATCCAATGTCGCCAAACCCAATGTGCCGTTGGGTCTTACGGTTATGCTTGTCGGACTCATGGGAGTTACGCAGGCGGGAGCGTTGGGAGAGGACTTTTGGGCAGTAGTATCGGGTGCTATTGCTGCGGAAGGCGCGGTCCTGGCGTTTCTGGGTGTGATCATCATCGGATTCATCATTACCTTCAACGCATCGCTGGATACAATGGTCGACATGTTCCTTAAGGCCATGGCGTTTATGGGAACGTCCATCGGAAAGATGTTCGAGAAGAAACCGTCATTTGCCGGACTTTCCGAAAAGCCGAAACTTACCATTAAGGGGGAAGAAGAGGAGAAGCCGGCGTTGAAAATCGGCAATCCGGCAGCTACGGCAGCGGTCAAACCGCAGGCAACGCCCAAAGCCGTCTGGCGCACATCGCGCGCATCGCCCCGT
>CAYTIP010000152.1:0-2608 GCA_964437805.1 uncultured Gammaproteobacteria bacterium
CTATCCGAATTGAATATCCATCAGTCTCTTCCCGTTTCGCACCGGCAACCAAATGCAATCAAGCGGATAATACCTTTCCGGATGGGAAAAATCAAATGATCCGGTCGGCATCTTCCGATGATTCATTCCCGCCCGAAAAATCCAGTTGTTTGATGGACGGGAGTGCCTGTCCGGCAATCCCCTGCATGCTGCCGTACATGCCAGCGACTCCGGACATGAGTCTGGTCACCTGCTGTTCCCGCAGCTTCCATGACCGCTCAAGCGCATTCCGCTCCCGCTGGATTTGATCCTTCATATCCTCGTAGACTTCCATCATCGCCTCGACCTGATGCTGGAATTCATGGCTCGTTACATACCCATACAGCTCTTCCGCTTTTGACTGCCGGTTTTCGGTAATTTTCCGTTGTTTGGCAACATCCAATAACGATTTCCGCAGCAGGACGGCAAGGGGAACGGTCAGCTTGGGTGAACACACCCAGACGCCGTCTACCAGACCGATACCGCTTTTGGCGTCTTCGGGAAGAACCTCGGAAACGAGCGCCGGGATGTTTGCCTTGTCCGCAAGGACATCCTGCTTGAGTTTTCCCGTCCATCCATCCGCCCACTGTTTCGTTCTCTTGGATTCCCACAAAATCGTTCCGCATACCGTTCCCAGCGGACTTTTGACGACCTGTCGTATATCCGCACCCAGAACTCCTTTTCCGATGGGTTCGATGCTGTCCTGTGGAAACGTGGTCCGAAGGAGATTTTCCAGATCCAACTCCTGCACTTCGCCCTGCAGCTGTTGGGATCCCTGGCTTGCTTTCCGCTGTGCATCATCAAGGGCTTTCTTGAGCTGGTCAATCACCATATCCTTTTCCTTTTCCTTCATCCGCGTCCGCTCTGCAGCCTCTTCCAGCGTCTTCGTCCTGATTGCATCCCGTTCCTTATCCAGCTCACGCTGTTTCTCCAGTTCGAACGAGCGTTGTTTTTCCTCCAATTCGAGCCTGTCTTTGCGAAGCGCAAGTTCCTGTTTCTGGGCATCTTCCAGTGCCTTCTGTGTCACGGCCATGCGATCCTTCAGTCCGGCAAGTTCTTCCTGCCATTTCTTTTCGGCTTCCTCCTTGAGCCTGACCGCTTCCTTTTCGTATTCCGAGGCGACCGACCGTTTGAGCTCTTCCTTCAGTTCCCCGCTGAGGGCGTCGGACAAATCGATGGGTTTCTTGCAATGGGGACATGTCACCACGGTGCTCATAGGATATAGATCTCCTGGTTGTAGTCATTCACCCCCACATATTCCGCATTACCGGAAACGACCCGCTCCAGGGGGTTGCATGCGGGACAACCGTCCTTCTGATTGCACACGAACCGCTCCAGTTTCCTGGCGAGCGCAATGCGTTTTCCGATCTCCAGAATCCGTTTTTGGCTTTCTTCCACCTGCGGGAGCGGCATATCAATAGGCTCATCGTCTTTTTCCAGGTACCAATACTGGACACCGGATATTCCCCGCTTCTGTACATGGACACAGAGGAGGAAATAGATCGGCAGCTGCAGAGAGTCGGGATCCTCGTCGAATTTCCCGGTTTTGAAATCGATAATGCGGATACTGTCATCCTTCTCCATGTACTCGAGCCAGTCGATCTTGCCGCATAGGATGAGATTGTCATCCTCCGAAAGCCAATACCAGGATAAGCTGTCCCGCAGTCGGACGGCTTTCCGTGCCACCGGGCCCGGATGGTCCGCAACACGCTCAACCATTGCGAGTCCCCGCTTCTTGTAGACCGCCTCCTCATCCGCATCCCTGAATCCTCCCATTTTCCCGGTAATGCGCTGCCATTTTTCCTCGAATATCAAAGGTAACGATTTCGCGAACCGTTGTTCGACCGGCAGACCCGCAACCGCATCGATTACCTCATGGACGGTCTGTCCGAGCGCCAGGGAGGGCTGCATCAGACTGATTTTCCGGTTGGTTTTGGGATTGCGGTAGATACTCTTGAGATAATAGGCGCGCGGGCATTTAAGATAATCACTCATCGAAGAGTAGGACAGCCAGGTTGCGGTGTATTTGTCTTTCATACCGTTTTGTTGATTATACAGAATTATACCGTCTCCAAATGCTTCCACAAGAGAAGTGCCGCATGGGTCCGATACGGTTGCCACCGCTTCGACCGGCGGGCAATCCAGTGTTCATCGGGAAGCTGTTTCAGGTTATATACCCGCTGCAATGCTTTTCTCAATCCCAAGTCCCCCGCGGAAAATACATCTTCCCTGCCCAATGAAAACATGAGAAACATCTCCGCGGTCCACCGGCCGACACCTTTAATCCGTATGAGACACGTGATTATTTCCTCATCCGACATCCCGCCGAATTGTGACGGGTTGACCGTTTTTTCGGCAAATGCCAGCGCCGTGTTGCGGATATACCGGGCTTTGGATGCGGATATACCGCTTTTCCTGAGTTCGTCTTCGGTCGTTTCCAACACCGCTCCGGGCGTCAGCATGTCTTGGGGAAACAAGGAAACAAACCGGTTCCATATCGCCGCCCCTGCTTTATCCGATAACTGCTGACAGACAATCGCGTTGCACAAATCCGAAAACGGATCAGGACTCACGGCAAGTTTCCGCACCG
>CAYTIP010000153.1:0-2596 GCA_964437805.1 uncultured Gammaproteobacteria bacterium
ACATCATTCCCGCAAGCGCCTTCTGGATTTCCAGTGCCTGCTTGCGCATCTGATTGAGGTCGCCCAGGGATTTCAATGGATTGAACATATGCCCTCCTTCATTTTTTCCCGAGTACAATCTCTACCCGTGTTTTTACGCCGAATAATTGTTTGAGAACATTGCCAAGAATATCACGTACCTTCGGATCTGACAAGCGTTCCTGGTGGAACGGATAGAATGCTTCGATCGTAACGACACCTCCGGTGACGGAGGATGGCCGGGCGCTCCGGATAACTCCCGCGACCGAATGGTTGAACGGCTTGAGCGCTTCAATGAAATCCGGCCAATGGGAACGGAGTTTCTCCAGATTCAAATGTTCGGATCCGTCCGGTTGGGCATCAGATTTCACTACCGGCTGCTGTTTGGGCGGTGGTTCGGATACGGATGCAACAGTATTCGGTTTGGAGGGCGCGGGTTTCGAACTTACCTCAGGCGTCTCCTTGGCAACCGGCGACGGTCCCGGCAAACCGCCGGCACCGGTGGTCGAACGGAGCCACTCGGCGACCGCCAATTCTATCGGCAACTGCGGAATCGGGCTGATGCGCAGATCCTCAAACGCGTGCAGAAAAGCATGCATAAGGGATTCCACGTCCTCTTTCTTCCAACCGGCGAAGCGATCCGATCCACTTGGCAGGAGAAGCTCAAGCCGTGCGCTCTGCAGATCCCGAAGGCATTCCGAAAGAAACAGCTTCATTTCCGCCCCCTGCCCCGCGAGCCGTTCAATCCGATCCAATGCCGCCGATTCACTGCGGGATACGAGAACATCGGAAAGGAATGCCTTCCGTTCGGATTCGTCGCTCATGGACAGCAATTGGGAAATCCGGTCAAGGGTGACGGTACCCTCCAGGAAACTCGCCTGCTCCAGAAGTTTGACGGCGTCCCGGTATGCTCCGTCGGCAAGACCGGCAATCATCGATACGGCCTCCTTGTCTATGGCAATCTTCTCGGAGTCGATGATACGTTTGAGTGCGGCATCCAGTTCTGGCACAGTCGCTTTGGGAAATTTGATTTCAAGGCACCGGGAACGGACCGTGATGGGAACCTTCTGCGGATCGGTCGTGGCAAGGATAAATACCGCATGGGCGGGAGGTTCCTCCAGTGTTTTCAGCAGTGCATTGAAGGCCTCGTTGGTCATCATGTGTACCTCGTCGATGATGTATACCTTGTACTTCCCGGATGAGGGCGCAAGGGCAATCCGTTCCCGCAGTTCCCGGACGTCCTCGATGCCGCGGTTGCTGGCCGCATCCATTTCCAGCACATCCATATTCGTACCTTTGGAAATGGATATGCAGACATCGCATGTTCCGCATGGGCCCTGCTTGGACGGTTTTTCGCACAGGAAAAGCTTTGCGATAATCCGGGCCGCCGTTGTTTTTCCGGCGCCTTTGGGTCCGCTGAAGAAAAACGCGTGGGGAAGATCGGCTGTCTTTTTTTTCAGAAGCGAGGAAAGCTGCTCCCGTACGGAAGCCGAATCGATTTCCCCAATTACCTGTGGTCGGTATGTGCGGTAGAAGGACATATACGCTGTCAGGGTTTACGGATGATGTTTGCCCATGAGATGATCCAGTCCGTGAAGTGCCAGGAACACGATCACCTCGTCGATCAGCCGGTTCTCCTTGATGGCAAACAGCCGCGCCTGGGGGAACGAAATGAGGATGTCACCCAGCCGCAGGACGTCATCCGGGGATTCCACGAACGGGACCGGATGCTCCTCGGTCGGATCGTGGAACGGAAACGAGAGGACATCCGTCGTCTTGTCCAGGTTCCGGTATTTCTTGTTGAGGCCGCGCATGCGCCGGTCGCCGATGATGGAAACGGATACCTCGGTTTTACGGAAGACTTTTCCGGTAAGCGCGTTGACGATCGCTTCCTTCACCATCTTCCGGTTCACCGGATAATGGGATTCCGTCTGGAACAAAACGGTTATCATGGGATGCTCTTTTTGGCTGCTCATGGGTGATGGTTATTGCTTTACGCCGGACAGAAGCGCTTTCAGTCTGGGTGCGACACGGTCTCCGCCTGCCCTGCCTGCGACTGCGGCCATTGCGGATTTCATGAGAAGTCCGAAATTGGACGGATCTGACGATTGGACGACCGGCAGGAGCAAGGCATCCAGCTCATTGTCCGTGAGTTCGCTGGGGAGAAACGCCGAGAGAATGGCAAGCTCCTCGTTCTCCTTGGCAGAAAGATCGGTCCTACCCGCCTTTTCAAACGCGACGACCGATTCCTTATGGGTCTTCACCTGCTTCTTGATCACGTCCAGGATATCCTTCTCGGAAATCGATGTTTCCCAGTCGGCGCCATAGGAAGCAATTGCCTGGTTGCGAACCGCCGCGATGAGAAACCGCAGGGCATCAACCCGCAATTTATCCCCCTTCTTCATGGAAGAAACCATATCCTGCTGCAGATCGGCAAGTGTCATAGTTGGATACTTCCCTTCAAACAGAGAACGGTATGCGTTATGCCCTGTTGGGATGACGCAGACGTCTCGCCAGTTCGCGTTTCTTTTCCTTCCGGACTTCCGCCGGTTTCTGGTAGAATTCCCTGCGCTTCAGG
>CAYTIP010000154.1:0-2590 GCA_964437805.1 uncultured Gammaproteobacteria bacterium
CTGGGACATGAACAGGTAAAAAAATTCACCTGGGAGCAGGCAGCCAAAGACACGCTCAGAGTGTTGGAAGAAGCCGCCCGTCCGGGAACCACAACCAAGGTATGAGAACACTCATCGATTTTTGGGTCTACTGCGCGACGCTGACGGGATACATTCCCAGCCACACGATCCGGCTGTTCCTGTACCGTACTCTGTACCGCGTGCGGATCGGAAAGGATTCGTCCATCCATTGGCGGTGCGAGTTTAACCAGCCTGCGGGCGTATCCATCGGGCACAATACGGTGATCGGCAACGACGCCTTTCTGGACGGCAGGTTCAAACGGGAAGAGCGTTCGGGCGGCGGGCTTTCCTATGTGAGGGAATTCCTCAATCCCGCCAAACGTCCCCTGACCATCGGAAACAATGTGTCTATAGCAGGCGAAGTGCGGATCTACACCATGGAGCATGACATCGATTCGCCGGAGTTTGCCGAAGTTGCTTCACCCGTGACCATCGGGGATTATGCCGTCATCGGGACCCGGGTGACGATTCTTCCCGGCGTCACCATCGGTGAGGGTGCAGTCGTGGCAAGCGGTGCGGTCGTTACCCACGATGTGGAGCCGTATACCCTGGTGGGCGGCGTGCCTGCCAAATTCATCCGCAACAGATCCCGCGACCTCCGGTACACGCTGAAATTCGCCCGCATGTTCCAGTAACGGGTGCGCCACATGGACTGTTCGATCATCATTACCAGTAAGGATACCAAAAAACTTCTTTCCGACTGCATTGCCAGCATCTACCGTTCGTTGGAGGGAACCGGCATTACGGCGGAAATCATCGTCGTGGACAACGGTTCCACGGACGGCACTGTCCCCATGATCAGGAAGTCATTCCCCAAGGTTATCCTTATCCCAAATAAGGAAAACGCGGGGTTCGGCAAAGCAAACAACCAGGGAATTGCCAAAAGCAAAGGGGAGTACATTCTGCTTCTCAATTCCGACACGGTCGTCCGGGACCGGGCAATCGAGGATCTTGTTGCCTTTGCCAAATCCCACCCGAAGAGTTTTGTCGGCCCCAAGCTCCTCAATCCCGATCTATCCGACCAGACATCCTGTGGCCCGGCGTTTACCCTTCCTGTCGTCTTTGCAATCCTGTTTTTGAAAGGGGATGTGTTGCGTCTTACCCGATGGTCTCCTGACCGAACCCGCGAAGTGGATTGGGTTTCCGGCGCGTGCCTCATAGCACCCAGGGCGGTATTCCTGGACGGATTGCTCTTCGACGAGCGGATTTTCATGTATATGGACGAGATAGACCTCCTCTACCGCGCCAAGCGCAAGGGGTACACCGTCTACTTCTATCCAGTACCGAAGGTCGTCCACATCGGGAGCGCCAGTTCGACGAACAAACGGAAAGGGCCGATCCTGAATATCTACCGGGGATTCCTCTCGTTCTACCGGACGCATTACCCGGGATGGAAACTGCGGGTGGTTGTTGGTATGCTACAATGCAAGGCTCTCCTGGGAATCGCCCTGGGAGCGCTCTTGGGGAAGGCCCAGGTGAAGGAAACCTATGAGGAAGCTCTACAACTGGTTCACTAATACGGGACTGTTCGCCAGCGCTTTGTTTCTTCTGGCGTTTATCCCGTTATATCCCAAACTGCCGCTTATCGACATTGTCCAGACGTGGGTCTACATCCGGCTGGAGGATTTCTTCGTGCTGGTCGCCTGCGTTCTTCTCTTTGTGGCCAAACTGCGGGAGCGGCGGATCCCGGATACGCCCATAACGGTGCCGGTGATCGTCTATTTCGCCGTGATCGGCATTTCACTGGTCAATGCGTTACTGTTTATTTTTCCCTCGATTCCGACCCAGCTCTATCCCCATCTGGCACTATTGCATTTCGTGCGGCGCGTCGAGTATCTGTCGGTGTTTTTCCTTGCTTTTGAGGGGTATCGGCGGCACGCCAAAATCGGATGGGTTATCGGCGTATTGTCCGCAACGTACGCGGCCGTACTCGTGTACGGGTTCGGGCAGAAATTCCTGGGATTCCCGGCATTCCTTACGATGAACGAGGAGTTTGCCAAAGGTTTGGCGCTCCGCCTGCCTTCTACCGCACGTATCCCCTCTACGTTCGGCGGCCATTACGATCTGGGCGCATTCCTGGTGTTTACGATTCCCGTCATGGGGAGTCTCGTGTTCGGGATGAAGAAATGGTACCTGAAGGGGTTGTATTTCCTGCTTGCCGTCTTTGGACTTGTCGTCCTCCTGTTTACCGCCTCGCGGATTTCCTTTGGCGTGTATCTGGTCGCCATGTCCGTCATGCTCCTCTGGCACCGGAAGCCGCTTCTCATTTTCCCGGTTGTGGCGCTGAGCATTCTGATTCTCAATTTCACCAGCGGCGCGTCCGAACGGTTCTACAAGACGTTCCGGGTAAGCGACGTCGTTATCGATTTGTCCACAGGCAAGCCAATCGGTACGCTTGATAAACTGGAGGGAACCAGCGCGACACTTGCCAAGAGCGAGTCGCCCGCCGAGGAAAGCCTCCCCAAAGGAAGCGAATTCATCAATATCCCCGGCAAGCAGCAGGCGGCTACCTCCTCATCTGAGGGCCAGG
>CAYTIP010000155.1:0-2562 GCA_964437805.1 uncultured Gammaproteobacteria bacterium
GTTGTCGTAATTGGCATGCGCCCAGTCGATGGTGCTCTTCACGCTGTCCACATGCGTGACGGTCGCACCCAGCGCACTGCATACGGCAGTGGCGGCTCCCGTATAGGCAAACAGGTTGAGTACCGAGATGCCCTTGTTTCCGATGCGCGCTCCCATCCAGTCCCAGTTGACTGCCTGTTCGGGGAACAGGCCGACGTGTTTGAAATCCGTGGGTTTGAGAAGAAACATGAGATCCCGGTACCGGAGTGTCCAGGGGTTTGGCGGGGGCGTTGTGACGGTCCATGTACCGCTCTCCGCATCCGTCCTGCGATAATGTGCATGGGCGTTTTCCCAGAGGGAGGCGGGTTTGGATTTGTTCCAGATTGCCCGCGGATCGGGGCGTGCGATCGTATACCCATGGAAGACTTCCAGTTTTTCCCCTTCGCCGGAATCCAGGAGTGTATATTCCTCCAAATCGGCGGGATACTCAAGACGGACGGTATTCATGGTATGATTGTACCACTATGGACCCACGCGAAAAACGGCAACGGCTTATGGAGACGCTTGCCCGCTACGAAGCAAAACTTGCCCGGAAAATGAAGGGGTACCGCGGCGTGATCCATGAAAGCGCAAGCAGTGAGATGCGGCATCAGGAAGTGATGGTTCTCAAAGCCATGGTTGCCGATCTGAAAAAGGAAATCGCAAAACTCGAAACCCTATGAACACCATGCTGTTGGTCATTGCCCATCCCGATGACGAAAGTTTCTATGTCGGCGGAACCGTTGCGCGGTATGCCCGTGAAGGATGGGATATCCATGTGATTGCCGTAACCAGCGGCGAACGGGGATCATCCGGTGAATACGGGGATGTGAAAAAGGAAGCGCTAACTCTCATCCGCCAGGACGAACTGCGTGCGGCCGCTTCGGTCCTTGGGATCAATCACGTCACGTTTCTGGATTTCCCGGACGGAGAGCTCAAGGATTCCACTCCCGGCCTTATCGAGGAGCAGGTAAACCGCATTATGCGCAAAATCCTGCCGGACATCGTCATCACGCATGATACGACCGGGATCAACAACCATCCGGACCATATCAGGGTGAGTTTCGCGACCACCTATGCGTTCCAGAAATACGCCGCCTATCTTGCCGGGTATCAGGATCCCGCCGATCTTACCCGGGGAAGGGGAAAACTCTGGAAACTGGCAGAGCACGAACGGCTGTTCGGGGAGACCGGTGCGTTTTCGACGGAACCCAAGCTCTACTATACCTGTCTGCCCGAAAGCTCGGTCCGGTACCTGCGCCGGGAGAAGCAGATTCAGGAAGAATCCCACGGGAAACCATGGATGGGTACACCGGACAAATACATCACCACCATTATCGACATAAAACCCACCCAGCTGGTGAAGGGGAAGGCACTTCTGTGCCATAAAAGCCAGATGGAGGAGGTCGACCGGTTTATATCGTTCGCCCGCAATCCTTCGGTGGAGCGGGAATACTTTATCCTCAGGATGCAGGGAGTCCACGAGGTCTTCATGGGGAAGGAAGACCGCGTTGCCGACGTTCTCTAATCCTCCCTCACGCTTGCCAAATCCCCCCGTGGCATGTAGACTATACTGATACTGATTTAGTATCCGTTCATTCCATGAAACTGACCAGACAGGAAGAAGTCGCACTGCTGTTGGCTGCGGAATTGGCCCGGAGCTCCGGTACGTTCGTATCGCTTGCGGACATCGGCAAGCGCCATGGCGTTTCCCAGCTGTTCCTCAAGAATATAGCCAGACTCTTGCGGCAGCAGGGCATCATCGCAGGCAAGGAAGGCCAGTCGGGCGGATATATGCTCAGCCGTTCTCCCGGTTCCATCAGCGCATTTGAAGTGATGCAGGCCGTGAGCGGGAAAACCAGGGAACAGGTGGCCGAAGGCCCGTTTTCCTGCCCGCTGTATCCCTCGTGCACTCCCCAGAAGATCCGCAAACTCATCTCCGAGGCATTCAAACGGTATACGTCGGATATAACCATTGATGAGTTCGTGAAGGATGGAGGTGTGGTATGAATACTGCGGCGCTTTCCGTTGAGCACCTGAGCGCGTTCGTAGAAGAAAAGCAGATTCTGTTTGACGTATCCGGCGTATTCCCCGCCAAATCCGTGTCCGTCCTCATGGGTCCCAACGGCAGCGGCAAATCCACGCTTGCCCATGTCATCATGGGAGATCCGAAGTACCGGATAGAACAGGGTCCGGACCAATCGCAGAAGTCCAGACTACTCCTCAACGGCCGCAACATCCTGGAGCTGAAAACGGAGGAGAAGGCAGCCAAAGGACTGTTCCTCACGTTCCAGGCGCCGGTTGCCATTCCCGGCGTCAGTGTCCGTGATTTGCTGCGCTCCTCCCTCAGGAAAAAGCAGGGAACCGCCGCCGCGTCGCTTCGCTCACTCAACCGGAACATCGAGGATGTCGCCCGTGTACTCCGGATCGAACCGGGACTCCTGGACCGGTCCATCCATGAGGAGTTTTCGGGAGGGGAACGCAAAAAGATCGAACTCCTGCAGGCGATGATGTTCAAGCCGAAGTTCGCCATTTTCGACGAGA
>CAYTIP010000156.1:0-2547 GCA_964437805.1 uncultured Gammaproteobacteria bacterium
CGCATACCGTGAGAGTCGGGCTATCCGTTCCTCGGCGATGGACGGGAACGTACTGTCTGTAAGGACGACCAGGATATACGCACCGCCGGGATGGTAGACAATCCCCGCATCGTGTGTCGCCGTTCCCAGTTCTCCGGTTTTATGGGCGACATTGATGGTCTGGGGGAGGAGTTTGGGAAGTTTGTTGTTCAGTTTCTGGGTTTTCAGGATTTCCAGCATCCGGTTGTCGTACTGGCGGCCCAGAAGTGTTCCGGTATACAGCTTCCGGAAAAACAGCGCGATGTCGGACGCAGTCGTTGTCGGAGCACTCCCATCGGTGCCGACTTTTGAGGATTGGAATCCATGTTCGGTGAGAAACTTCGCGACGGAGGATAATCCCACGCGTTCAGTAAGTAGAAGCGCCGCGTAATTGTCCGATACCGCAATCATGGCGGAGAGCGCGTCGTGCACGGTGAATGCCACCGTTCCCTCGGTGCGTTCCGCGGATTCGGAGGCGATTTGGAATTTCTCGTTGAGCACGGATACGTCCTGGCTCAGCATATCCGTTTCCGCAAGCGAACCGTCCCGGATCCGTTCAAACACCGTTGCCATGACCCAGAGTTTGTAGAGGCTGGCAGACAGGAAGGAGTCGTGTTCATGGATGGCAAGGCGTTCGTCCGACTCCAGGTGTTCAAGGACCACGCCGTAGGTTCCGTCCAGATCTTTGAGGGGAATGGGAAGTTGGTCCGGGAGTGTTGGTTTGGGGAGCGGCGTGTGCGTGGGACGCGTGACGGTTGGTGTGTGATCCGAAACAGGGGAAACCGTTTGTTTGGGCTGGCTTCTGTACGCCCTGAACGCGATAAGGAGAAAGAACGTCAGCGACGCGAAAAATACGGTCCAGGCGATAAAGGGCGCAACACGGCTCATGGTAATCCACAAGTATACCGTTTTTTTCGGATAAAGATATGATTTCGGATGCAGAATCGACGCAATTCCGTTTGACAGACCCGGAAGGTATGGTACCATACCCGATATGGCAAAGACGTTGAGTATCGCAATAATCGTTTTGGCGATTCTTGCCGGTGGCGGGGCGATTTATCTGAAAACCAACATGCCGGTTCCCGCGCGGGAGCTCCCCAAAGCGGTTTCGGATACATCCCCATCCACGGAGTCGTTTGCCGATATCGCAAGTACATCAACCGTAGCTCCCACACCGGTCTCCCAGGAGACTGCCGTGCTGGGGACTACCATTGAACCGACGGCAACGCCCGCACCGGTTCGGAAAGGACCCTATCCCATGGAAATCGATCCGAAGAAAGCCTACGAAGCAACACTGGAAACATCCAAGGGTGCGATTACGATCAAATTGAATGCCGCAGCCATGCCCAAAACGGTCAACAATTTCGTATCGCTGTCCCGCCGGAAGTTCTACGACAACACGATATTCCACCGGGTCATCAAGGGGTTCATGATCCAGGGCGGTGACCCCAAAGGAAACGGCACCGGCGGACCGGGATACACATTTGAGGATGAACCGTTTGAAGGGGACTACACCCGGGGAGTGGTTGCCATGGCAAATGCCGGACCCAATACCAACGGCAGTCAGTTTTTCATCATGCACGCTTCGGTCGGTCTTCCGAAAAATTACGTAATTTTCGGTTCCGTGGTTTCCGGCATGGACGTCGTTGATGCCATTGCCCAGTCTCCGACGAAGCCCGAAGGGGAAGGCTCGACTCCGGTGACACCCACAACCGTGAAGACGGTGTCGATCACGGAACGATAACGTTTCCGATGACCATCGAACAGTCCGAGGTTTCATACGGCAGCAAACGGATATCGGTTGCGGTCAATACCGATACGGATTGTGCATCCTTCCGGATCGGCAGACGGGAACCCGGCTGGATCCACCCCAAACTTCCGGGTGACACGACCATCACCTTTCTTTTGGCCCAGGACGTCGTACAGGACGCGGCCGAACGGATCGGGCGGCCGGTAACCCTCAGACTGGACACGGCCAATTCCACCATGAAACTGTGGCTGATCCGGAAACGGGAGTTTTTCGGATTCGATAGCGTGGAACCGGACGGTGGGGACGGGTACCGGCTGTTTGTGAGTAAACGCTTCTATCCCTGAGCCGACCAGCGGCTCACGATGCCCTGGGGGAGGAGCCGGCCCGAATCACGCTCGCGTGTGGTGAGTTCGGACAGTTCGATGGTGCCCGGCCGGTTCCCCACAAGATCCTCCATCAGATGGCCAAGGACCAGGGAGGACAGATCCGCCGTGTATGCGTTCAGGACGATAAACCGCGGTGTGGGCGAAAGGATCTGCCTGCAGGCATCGATAAGCCGGGGAAGATCCTGCTCGATTTTCCAGATTTCCCCTTTGGGGCCGCGACCGAACCGTGGGGGATCCATGATGATCGCGTCGTAGGTGTTTCCCCGTTTTGCTTCCCGTGTCACGAATTTCAGCGCGTCGTCCTGGATCCACCGCACGCGATTCTGGGGAATCCGGTTGTTGTCGTAATTGGCATGCGCCCAGTCGATGGTGCTCTTCACGCTGTCCACATGC
>CAYTIP010000157.1:0-2514 GCA_964437805.1 uncultured Gammaproteobacteria bacterium
AAAAGAAGGACCGTTGGCAGCAGGCGAGGAAGCACGCGCCGCTTCCTGGGCACGGAGATTATCAGCCTCCGTATAACGGTGCATGTTGATCAAGGGTCGGATCCATGTATACTGGGAGTATATGAAATATCTCATTGCCATAGGTGTATTGGTCGTGTTGGGTGTGGGAGGATATATCGGATATCAGCGGTTGGCAGCTCAGCCTCCACCAGCTGTGCAAACACAGGAAAACGAGGGGAAAACCGGTGTGGTAACGCGTACCGGAGTTATACAGAAGCTGACCAAACCCGGAGATGACTATACGCATATGCTCCGGTCGGAAGGGGGGATTATCCCGTTGAATTCCTATACCGTAACGCTTGATTCCTATGTGAATGCGACGGTTACGGTAGAAGGGCAGTTTTCGGGAAATACCCTGTTTGTGGATGCAGTGAAGGAGTGACCGGTTCTTCGATGAGCATTCCCGCCGGAAGAAAGAGAACGGCATGCAGTGCTTGACATTATATTAGTGTATGCTAATATATTATGGTATAGCGGAAATGATGCGAAGGTTTTTATGGGATACGACGTATATGCGGCATTGGGCAATGAAACGCGGGTGAAACTGCTCCTGTGTCTTGCTGCAGGTTCCAAAAACGTCACCGACCTTATCCGAACATGCGGATTGTCCCAATCCGCAGTATCCCAGCATCTGTCGAAGCTGAAACAGGCTGGGCTGGTACGCACACAGAAAGAAGGAAAAATCGTCTGGTACAGCCTCAGGCACAGAATCGCCGCTGATGTCTGTTGGCGTATCAGGAAGCTGAAGGAGGAAATAGTATGAACTACACCGGAGTGAAAATCTATGCAACCACAACCTGTCCGTACTGTATCATGTTGGCCGACTGGCTGGAGGAACATAAGGTGAAGTACGAGAAAATCCTCGTGGACCGGGATGAAACGGCCGCACGGAACATGGTCATGCAGACCGGGCAGATGGGAGTACCGGTAACGGAGATAGTCTACCCCGACAGGAATTCCGAGTATGTTATCGGATTCAACCGACCGCGACTCTCGTATATGCTCGGAGTGTAACCCCCCAGAGGATGGATATGAATACACAGATACAACAAGTGCCCGCCCAACGGGTAAAAGAAGCAATCGATTTGCACGAATCCTGCATCATCATAGACGTGCGGACTCCGGAAGAATACAGTCGCGGGAACATCGAAGGCAGTTTGAATTATCCATGGGAGACTATTGACCGGTTGCTCCCTGCAAAAATCTCCGATACCGATACGACGATCTACGTATATTGTCTGAGCGGATCCCGCAGTATGCACGCCGCAGCCTCCCTGATGGCACTGGGATACACAAAGGTATTCGACATGCAAAGCGGACTCCTGGCGTGGAGAGCGTTGGGCTACCCGTTGGTTGGATAGGTGTCAGCGGACTTTCAGATATAGCTCCCGATGGCCTCCGTTTCCGTCCCCGGTAATCCGGTCAAAAACCCGTTCCCACTCCGGTTGGGTACCCAACGGGAACTGGGAAGGGTAGTACCCGGAAAGATACGTATTTCTGTTCCTCCGTGTTTCATCCGACAGCGTGATGGAGTGTGTAGCTTTTGTCCCATCCGTGGTCCACAGATACAGCGACGGCCGGTGTTCCATTTCCCCGCATTCCGGGTGGTAATGGAGGACATCGGACGCTGCCCCAACTGTTCGTGCGATCATACCGGCCGTCTGGTGGTCAGGGTGGTCGAATTCCGGCGTAATCTCCTGGGGATGGAAGGAGAAAATAACGCCGAATTTTTTTTCTCTGACAACCGACAGGACCGGCGGAATAAGCGGTCCGATAGCGCCTTCAGACATATACAGATCCGCAAAGGGCATGATTTCCCGCGAAACACCCAGTGCATTGGTGGCGCGGTCGAATTCACCGAAACGCACATCCCGCATGGTTTGGGGGGTGATTCCCCGTTCATCTTTCGGGATACCCAATTCCCCCAAAGTTAAAAGTATGACGGTAACGGGGATGCCCGCGTCAACAAAGGCACTCCAGAAGGCCGTATTGTAAGGCTTCATCGTCCGGGTGTGCCTGAATCAGGCCAGCGCCCCGTGTTTTCCATTCTTGTGGAATCGTCAGCAGTTCCGGTTTCATACATCCTCCTTTTTGTGGCACAAAAAATCCGTCCTCTTCGGACGGATGCCACAGTACTCCTGCCCGAAGGGGTTCTTTAGGAACAGGGACAACAGAAAACGGATCGTTGATACATGATCTCATGGTATCAGACCCGGGTAGGGTATTCAAGAACGTGGTCGACGGGAGTATTTGGTATACTGTCGGTATGGATGCCTCAATCGTTTCCGTTGGATCGCTTCGGGATGCGCGGCGTTTCCGGCTAATATTGTGCGCATATGCAGTGTCTTTCGGATTGCCCCTTATCTTGCGCCAATCGCAGTGGGTAACCGGAACACTGGTGAACTGCCTGCTGTTTATGGCATCGGCACGAATGACCGGACGGGAACGGGCTGG
>CAYTIP010000158.1:0-2512 GCA_964437805.1 uncultured Gammaproteobacteria bacterium
AATGCAGTGCTGATGGTGCGGAATTGGAGAAGGGACGGGTTAGGGTGCCACTTCCTGCCAGGTATAGGAGAGATCCTTGAGGATGTCCGGCATGGTGACCAGGAATGCGGGATTGTATAGGAACAGATCTGCACTCGTATCCCGGTTTCTGCCTGCGGTAATGAGATTGCGCTGGGTCATGATGCTGTTAGCCGTAAACATCCCCTTCCCCACAAACCGCTCGGTAGCTGCTGCCGTGGATGCGCCGGTCCGGATGGTTCCGCCGGCGATATACATACCTTCCACGACCGGCGTTGTACTGTTCCAGGTAGTACCTACTGCGGAATTGATGAGGATATCGTTCTTGACGACAAACGCCACAAATCCGTTCCCCGTGATGGTGATGGGGGCGCGGATATCCAATGATCCGTCCACGACGATGATGAGTTGTTCGTTGGTGGCGATATTCCAGGCAGTATTCACGGTGAGGTCCTTGATGGCATTGGGAGCTGTGGTATAGACAGAATAGGACTGGCCGGCAATCGCAGGCGGTTTCCCACCGGTTCCCGGGTATGGCGTCTGGCTGGCTTGGGAAAGTCTTCCCGTGAAGAACGCATACCAGTCTTTTGCTGTTGTTGCCGAATTGGTGTTCCAGTTGGTGCTGGAGATATTCATTCTTCCGTAGTATCCGACGCTGTCGGCGAAATCGGTGTCCGTTTTGGAAGAGATAATACCTGGTATAGCTGGAGCGGCAGTCGAGTCAAACAACAGGGTCGGGGTGACGGAAAGCGGTATCATGGAATAGATCGTGTCTCCATAGACATTCCCTCCTCCCTGCACCTGGTACCACGGAAGAATGGTTGTCATGCCAACGAGGAAGGTGATTGTATCATTAGGGTATAAATATTCTCCGTTTCCCTGGGTGATGGGTGTGACATGGCTGCTGGAATGGCACGCCAGAAAGGTGGAATAATTGTTGGAGGGGTGAGCGGCGGTGATGTAATAAGGGTATGCAGCGGGAATATTGTTATAGGTGACTCCGGCGCTGTCCGTTTGTATATCGTTGTATCCCCCGTTCATATAGATCGTTGTTTGAGATAAATACGATGCGTCGGTGAAATTTGTGCATTCCGTATGCGAAGCCGGATTATCCAGGCATTCCTTAATGATCTGCGTCTGGCTGCACGAGTTGAAGTATTCCGTAGGGGCAAATATTGCGTACACTTTCACGTTTCCCTTTTGTCCTGAAGGCGGGGGCGTGGTTGGTGTAGGAATAGGATCGGGTCCGTCCGCTCCCCCATCATCCCCATCAAAAGTTTCGGGTCCAAAATACCACTCTCCGTCCTCACCAAGCGTGTATTCACCTTGCTGATTACCGATCACTCCATCACAACTGGTTTGGCTGCCTCCGCATGGATCTTGATCTGCAGTATGGAAACAGGTGTAGAGTGAAGGAGGACAATCATAATCTTCCTCTCCGGTAAAATCATAGGCATTGGCTACCCAGTCAAAGGAATATTTAAGCGAAGAGGGAAATACTGTATAGAGCGTTGCAGGAAAGACAATAATGCCTATGAAAAATAGTTTCAGTATCCGCATATGCAGCGTAGATGGCCTTCATATACCAGCCTAGCATTTTTGTGGGAGATTTCAAGGGGAAATATATGTAATCCAAAACTACTTGTTTGCGGGTTCTCTGATCCATTTACATGTACCGGATCCATCTTCACTAATGTCTAATTTAACTGCGAAATCTGTTTCCGTCTCCGGAAAAAACCAAAATTTTGGGTTGACCCAGCCCTCGTCAGTGAGTGGCTCAAGTGTTTGTTTTTTGCATGTATCTATTTGTTGTTGTGTCAGGCCATATGCGGCTGCTTTGTCAAAATCTTTTTGGCTTGAATGGGTATAACCGCAACGTCCGTTGCGTACGAAAATCTTTGTAAGTAATCCAACAGGATCAGTGACAGGTTCTTTTGCCGGATCTTTCCCTTGATTAATGAGGTCCAGTATTTTCGTCCTGAAATCCAGAATTTTTTTGTTCCACGCAGCGTTGGATGATTCGGAGCCGTACTCGACCTTATTGCACCATGTTCCTTCGGGCGTTGGTGACGGTTCGGGCGTGTTGGTCGGTGTGTCCGGTATCTCCGTTTTGGTAGCAGTGGGAGAAGGTTTCTCCGTCGGTGTGGCACTGGGTCTGGGTGCTTGTTGGGTGGGTTTTGCGGCTTGGGTTGCGGGTTTGGCACGTTCTTTTGTAGGGGTG
Source organism: uncultured Gammaproteobacteria bacterium (assembly GCA_964437805.1). Lineage (GTDB taxonomy): Bacteria > Patescibacteriota > Microgenomatia > UBA10105 > UBA927 > UBA10108. Next base: position 2,240 of record CAYTIP010000158.1, read on the forward strand.
GGCGTCGGTGCACTGGCTGCCGGCGTTTCTCCGGTTGGTGTGTAGAGAATCCCCGCCTTTACGTCGATGGGTTGCGAACAACCGGCAAGAAACAGGCTGCCGATCAGTGCCACGGGTGCGGCTACGCGCACCGGAACTTTTCGCAGCACCCCGAGGACAGGGTTCTCTCCCGGTTCTTGTTGGATCTCTGCAGGCGGTTCCTCGGTATGCAACCGGTCATAGGCGGATTGGGCGGCAAGTTGGATATGTTCCGGATATGCCTCGTCCATGAGG
>CAYTIP010000159.1:0-2472 GCA_964437805.1 uncultured Gammaproteobacteria bacterium
GGTCCGATTCCCCCTCCAGGCTCACGGGATAGTTGAAAAATGCCGTACATACGCGCTGTCGGAAAAACCCCGATAATTGTACTATTGACAGACTTCCCGATATTTTTTACTGTTGTACTACTATGTTGAATTCACCGGATCCGAAAGACGCGGAATTGTTCGGCCAGGAGCTCCAGCTGGATCTCTATGACTGCGATCTTTCCATCATTTCCTCGGGGGAAGAAATCAAAAAATTCGTGATTACCCTGTGTGATGACGTCATCAAAATGAAACGGTATGGCGACGCATTCATCCCGCATTTCGGCCATGACAATCCGATCACGTCGGGGTATTCCCTGGTGCAGTTGATAGAAACAAGTTCCGTCACCGCGCATTTTTCGGAATACAAAAAAAGCGTGTATCTGAATATTTTCTCCTGCGCCTGGTACGACGTGGAGAAAACAACCCAATTCTGTAAGGATTTCTTCAAGGCACAACGGGCGACTGCGCATCTTACCAAGCGCATTTAACCGCCTCCCCTTCCATTTCTCCCCGGCATTTCCTATGATGGATCTATGGATGGCATCCTGTCCCTATTCATCTCCACCATCTATGCGGCGGAATCGTTCCTCAACCCGATGACTGCCCAGGAACGCCTTGAGGCACTGCGCGCCAAACAGCAAGTCCGAACGCAACAAACCACTCAGCGGTTCGGCGATCTTGCCGCCATGGGTAACCCCACCGGCGCCGGGCAGGTATTGGGAGAGCAAACGGAGGACGACCCACCGATTGTCCTGGAACCGACATTCATCACCGAACCCGAACCCACGCCGAAAAAGAAAAAACCTCCTGTCGTCCAAACCCGCAAAGCGAATAAATCCGCCGTAACCATTGCCCTGTTGGGCGACTCGATGATGGACACGCTCGGGCCGGACGCGCCTGCCCTCAAATCCATTCTGTCCAGGACGTTCCCGGGGACGGCGTTTACGATCAAAAACTACGGAGTCGGGGGTACGAACATCGAATACGGTATCCAGCGCATCACGAATGCATATTCCTATTTGGGAAACGGTATTCCGAGCCTGTCTTCGATTCAGCCGGATATCGTCGTCATCGAATCCTTCGGGTACAATCCGTTTTCCTTCGATGAGGGAGCGATCGACAAGCACTGGCTTTCCCTCTCTACGGCAGTGGATACGATACGAAAAAATGTCCCGGGAGCGAAAATCATCATCGGTTCGACCATCGCGCCCAACTGGGATGTGTTTGGGGATGGCGCGCCCGGCCTGTCGTTTGCGGCTGAAGATAAACGGAGACGCGTGGCCGTCATCAAGCAGTATCTGGAAAATGCCGTCAAGTTCGCCCAAAGCCAGCATCTCCCGCTTGCGGACGCGTACCACTCCTCCATGGACGGGTCGGGAAACGGCAAACTCGCCTACATCAATCCCGGCGACCATATCCATTATTCCGATGCGGGGAGGGCGCTGTTCAGCCAGAAAATCGCGTCTGCGATCATCAGCAACAAGCTCCTGGAATAAACCGCAGGATTTGGCTTCTGGAAAAATCACCGCCCGTGCGCTATAATTCCACATATGGCAAAAAAAGACCAACGACTCTTAGTGGGATTGGTGTGTACCGTCTGCAAGGCGGCAAACTACGTCACCAAGCGGAATAAGATCAACACGCCGGAAAAAATCCACATGTCCAAATATTGCCGGCACTGCAGGAAGCACACCGAGCACAAGGAAACTTCGAAGCTGGATTAACCATGCATCGGAATACATACGCGGTTCTCTTTCTTCTGGCGGTCGTTGCGGCCCTCATACTCGGCGTGAATATCGGGAAACGCATGGGCCCCAGGATTGCAACTCCGGCTATAGCCACACCCACACCCGCGATGATCAATCCCACGGAACCCATTCCGGAACCCGAACCGTCCGGCACGGCGACACCCTATCCAACCTATCGCCTGATTCCCTACGCCAACAGCGCCTGTGGGATTACACTGTCGTATCCAGATACCGTTTCGGCGTCCGAATCGGCCACAGCAATCCCCGGCGTCATGTTTACGGATAAACGCAATCCGGACGATCTCATCGTCCTCACGTGCCAGAAGGATATCCCGCGGCCGCCGATTCCGGAAAACCAGACCGAGAAATTTACACTCGGCAGCACATCCGGCGTCCTCTATCACGACAGTTCCGCAAAGGACGGTACCCGGACGGATGCGCTCATCCTTACGCATCCGCGGACGAATCTGGATATCTTTGTAGGCGGGTACGGACCGGCATTCGATGCCATCATCAAATCCCTCCGCCTGCGCTGACCAAAGCAATTTAGGGAATAAGCGCCGCGATATCGCTGACGATCTGGGGAAGTGCAACGACAAAGGCAGTTCCACCTACGACAGCAGCCCCGAAGCAAACGGTACGCAACCGGTTCCATTCACGCAGTTCCCTGAGGGGAGCGCGATCCGGGTTATACCACCGGTCC
>CAYTIP010000160.1:0-2415 GCA_964437805.1 uncultured Gammaproteobacteria bacterium
GGGTCTCATAGTGTTTGTCATCGGCCCGGCGGTTGAGAAGCAATCGGCTATGCATGCACTGCTTTACGGTGCGTTATTCGGATTGGTGACGTATGCAACATATGATCTCACCAACCTGGCGACACTCAAGAATTGGCCGCTTATTGTGACGGTCGTGGATTTGATCTGGGGCATGACGCTGTCCGGAATGGTTTCCTGGATCAGTGTACTCATTTCCCTCAGAATCCGTCCATGAACTACTACATCATCCTGTCGGCGCTCCTCTTTGTGTACATGAGCGCATGGTTTTGTATTTCCCTCCGGTTGAAACGCAATGATGTCGCGGATATTGCATGGGGATTGGGATTCGTGTTTCTGTCCTGGGCAGGGTATGTAATGTCGGCATGGTCAACGCGATCCCTTATCGTGAACGCACTGGTATCGGTGTGGGGAGTGCGGCTGGCACTGCATATATTCCGGCGCAATCGGGGAAAGCCGGAGGACCGCCGGTATGCGAAGTGGCGTGAAGAGTGGGGTCGGTGGGTTACCGTCCGCTCCTATCTCCAGGTATTTCTCCTGCAGGGCATATTCCTGTTTCTCATCGCCTCGCCGGTCCTCATAATCCACGGATCTGATCCGGCGCCATTGGGAATGGTTGACGGGTTGGGTATTCTTGTGTGGCTCATCGGGTTTGCGTTTGAGTCAATCGGTGACGCACAACTTACCCGGTTTGTACAGAATCCGGCCAATAAGGGGAAGATCATCAGGACAGGATTGTGGAGGTATTCCAGGCATCCCAATTATTTCGGCGAAGTGACCCAATGGTGGGGGATATTCGTGCTGGCTCTGGCGGTGCCCAACGGCATCATCAGCGTTATCGGACCATTGACCATCACGGTTCTCATTTTGTTCGTTTCCGGCGTGCCGCTGTTGGAACAGCGGTATGCAAGCAGGCCGGATTTTGAAGCGTATAAACGCGAGACCAGCATGTTTGTTCCGTTACCTCCCCGGCGGAATACCTGACGGTTACCGGCCCCAGCTTCAGCAGATGGTTCTCACGAGATACACAAATTTGGCAGATGGTTACCGGTCATTTCGGTCTTGGATCCCATCGTGCTACACTCGGCGTATGCGTATCTGGGACATACACCCCAAACATCTTTGCAGGAAACACCTGTTGTCCGAACACCGGGAACTTCATGGGCTGTGGAATATCCTTACAATCCATGGAGGGAAAGGGGGATATTCCCGTCATCCGGAAACGCTCCGCTGGGTCGGGAAAACCCGGGCACTGTATCTGCGCCATGAACTGCTCGTTGCCGAATTTACCCATCGGGGCTATGCCCACCGGACACCGCTTGGGAAATCACTGGCACGCGGCTTGCCAGTGCAGGAGACGTTCATCAATTCCATTGTCCAGCAGAAGGAGTTGCTTATCGGAAAACCCTGTGAATGTCTTCTCGGTGAAGGCTTTTGATCAGGTATTTCTTCGGTAGTTGCCATCCGGGATATAATGGAAAAGGGTAGATGCGTCTATGGCAATACGCAACAGAACAGTTCTTCTCCTGGGCGCAGGCGTCATCTTGATAGCAATCGGAGCGTTCGTGCTGAAAGGATCAACAGGAAGCGCCCGGAAGGAACAGATGGATACGGTGCTGTTACCAACGTCCACCCCGCAATCCACACGCATATCTCCGACAGCAGGAGACAGCGTTCCGCTTCCGCTCCCAGAGGATATTCTCCGGGCATTCGTTCAGCTCATCAATGATGATCGTATCCCCGATGCGATTTCGTATATGGCACCGGAACTGGTCGGGGATGAGGCTGGTAAACAGGCGTGGGGAGTGCAGTTTAATGCAATCAAATCCATCCGGATCGTGCACATGGACCCGCCGGACAGCAGGCAGATGAGCGGTGACAGGAGAACATTTAAAGTGACGTTTAATGTGTCCATGGATCCTGCATCCAAAACAGCACCGATCCCGTATTATGGATGGAACGATGGGGAAAACATCCGGTGGATAACACTTTCGAAAACCGGGAAACTTTGGAAGATCGCCTCGATTGCCACGGGACCGTAGCTATGAAGCATACAAAACGTGACACACAGTCTGCCAAGAAAGAAAGTATTCCCGTCAAACCCAAGGGGACGTGGTTGACGGCCGGGCGGCGTGCAGCCATAGCTGTGGTGCTTTGCGCGATTCTGGGTGTTTTATTCCTTCGGTTTGTCCTCGGCGGACCGGAAGACGGGTGGTTGTGCGAACAAGGGAAATGGGTGAAACACGGACGCCCGTCATATCCCCAACCACTGGTCGCCTGTCCCAAATCAGCGATACTCCCAAACAATCAACCCGACTGTCTGCAGGCAGGAGGTGTATGGCGGCGGCAGGGACTGGATCCCTCTGAAACCTGCAACCGGAAAGCGATTGATCGGGG
>CAYTIP010000161.1:0-2412 GCA_964437805.1 uncultured Gammaproteobacteria bacterium
ATCCGTCAATGCGCCTATCAACGGGTATCCCTGGCCGGTCGGCATTGCCCGTATCCATGTTGAGGCAGACGACAATACGCCCCTGTCTGTTCTCACCAGCGCACAGGATGATTTGTATGATGCATTGTGGACGGACTTGGTTGTCCGGCTGGGAAAACGGTTTTCCGGCGCTGTGGGAGAGCGGTACCGGGATTTCCTGGAAGACTACTTCAGCCCATATGATCGGCGGGGCGTCGTGCGGCTTTCCCGGTTGATGGCGATGCGGGGGCACACGATCAACGTGGATCTCCAGCGCCACCTGTTCGGATCGGACCGCACTGCATTCGTGGATGGGGTGATCGAACTCCTAACAGGCCAGAAGCCAACTGCACAGCAGACGCAGCCGGAGATCGCTGTGGGGGAACTGGCTCAAACAATCCGTCAGCAAACAACACCGGAAACAGTAGCCGGTTCTATTGATGCGATTGCCGGAGAGGTTGTATCTGCCCAGCCTCAACTCATCGCAGAGGGGAGAATCGGGGAGGTGGTAACGATTATTCTCCATGATCCCCGGTATCGGTCATTGAAGGCCGGGAGGAGTCCGACCGCGGATGATTTGATTGAACTTCTGACACTTCTCCAAACACAGTATCAGACTACACTCCAAAACGGTCAAACTATTACAATCGATGGCATTCCATACATTCTGGGTGTTTCAAACGGACGTCTTTCACGGCTTCTTCCACAGATCGGCGGCGGAAGCGGACAGGAAGAAACCAGTCAGCCTGCGTCACCGGTTTCGACAGTGGGAGAGCAATCGGTCGCAGAACCGCGACCAGGGTTGATTACCCGTTCGGCGGCAACGGCGCGAATAACAACTCCGGAAGAGGCGAATACACTCCTCGAACGGGCGATGAATCTTGGTTCGTTTGCCTGGAGGTTTTTGGATCAGCTGGTCCGATCGGGAATTGGAACGCGATTACCGGATGGAACCGTCGAAGTAAATCCGATAAAAATGCCAACTTCATCATACCTGGCCGATTTTGCTTTACAAAGCCGTCTCCTGAGAATCGATCGGGATTACTATCCGCTGTTGTCCAATTACCATGATATCCGACAAGGAAAAACGGAAAGCACACCCGAGTTTCAGCAGGTCCTTGTCAACCGACTTATGGATTCTTCCAAAACCGTGTTCTTTGATCCGGACGGCAACCCCACGAGTTTCGAGGGGTATTTGCAAAGCGTCTACGGCGGCGTGGTTCAGGTTATCCGCGTCGATGTAGAACGGGCAGATTCGCAGTTGGCTGAGCGGGTGATTAACGATTATTCCCAGGAATTGGCTCCCGAGGCTGTTGAGAACATGCGCAGGATGTTTCTGGATCTTCCGATTACAGTTATTTATCTCCAGAAGGGTACGGAAATCATTCGGGTGCCGATAATTACCACTCCATTCCCAGAAAACAGCACATCTAATGCATACAGTGTTTGGATGAAGGGAACCGACCTGAATCCGATTTTTGTGAACTCCAACACGGATCGCTATCTCATCGATATATTTCAAACCATTGCGCATGAAGTTGATCACGCTGTGCATCGTTTGACGAACCCATCTACAGTTGAAGTTCTTGATCATCAGGAATCTGACGGGATATTTGACTATTTGTTCCACTCCGGCCCCTATTCCTCAGAAGTGGCGCAGGAGTTGTGGGAGCAATACAGTAAAGAACGTTCGGCGAATTTTTCCCAACAACGAAAAGCGCAGAACATCACGGATACACTAATTTCAGAAATGGGCGGAGAAGTCGCAGGTCTTCGGTTCCTTCGGGCAGTGGAACGGGGGATCAGGGCTGAGAATCAGGAGAGTGACGCCGATGCCATTGCATACGTCGTAAACCAGCATGTTCAGAGTCGCGTGGCTGGGGCTCTGTTTGAACCGCGCCTGATGCCGTATGCCGTTGGTCTATTATTGGGAGATGTTATTGAACAGGATTTTGGACGCGCTGAGTTTTTGCGCATTCTGGATGAGTTGCCGATTTCCGAGGTTCTTCGACTGTTCCCCATGCTTTCATCCCGCGCGGAGGAGATGCTTGGTAAACAGAGGGCACTCATCCTTTCCCTGGAATCTCTGAATCATACCCTGTCTCCGATTCGGATTCATCCTGACGGACTTGTATCGGCTGATCCGTTCCGACAAGGTGAATCGCTTACCCTCATGCAATCCCTCAGTGACCAGCTGAGAGACTCAGGCGATAAACTTGCGCTTCTTTCGGACGTCGTACGCTCGTATCCAAATCAACCGCAACGATGGCTTGCCTTGACGGAAACCTTGTTTGCCCTTTCTACCCGTCTATCCGACGATAATTCACTGTTCAGGGAATTTGTCATGCTGCATCCAGAATTAACCGAAACGGAGTTGGAGATTAGCGATGCATT
>CAYTIP010000162.1:0-2386 GCA_964437805.1 uncultured Gammaproteobacteria bacterium
GGTATAAGGAGGATATATGTCAAAACAACTGGACGAAAAACTGAGCAAACGTTCCAAGGAAGAACAGGATCTCTGGGCGCTGCGGCATACTGCCGAACACGTGCTCCATACGGCACTCCTGCGGCGTTTCCCCAAACTCAAACGGGCAATGGGTCCGGCGACGGAGGAAGGCTTCTACCATGATTTCCAACTGGACGGGAAAGTAACCGAAGAGGACTTCCCGGCTCTCGAAGCGGAAATGCAGCGAATCGTGGATGCGGACCTTCCCATGCGCCGGGAAACCATATCCGAAGACGAAGCCCGACGGCTGTTTGCGGACAATCCGTACAAGCTCGAATGGATTGAGGATATCATCAAGCGCGGGGAAAAAATTTCCATTTACCGAATGGGCGACGTGGATGTCGACTTGTGCAGCGGTCCGCATCTGCCTTCAACCGGAGGCATAAAGGCATTCAAGCTTCTATCGGTGGCCGGCGCCTACTGGCACGGCGATGAAAAGAATGCGATGCTCACACGGGTATACGGCACGGCATTCTTCTCCAAGGAAGAACTGGATGCATACCTCAAGCGCCAGGAGGAGGCTAAACAGCGCGACCACCGCACTATCGGGAAAGGATTGGATTTGTTCGTATTTTCCGATCTGGTCGGGAAGGGACTGCCGCTGTTGACTCCCAAGGGTGCAACAATCAGACGCGAATTGGAACGGTTTATCGTGGACGAGGAGCTCAGCCGCGGGTACGAACACGTCGTAACGCCGCCGCTTGCGAAAACGGAGCTCTATAAGCAGTCGGGTCACTACCCGTACTACAAGGATACGATGTACCCGGTCATGAAGGTAGATGAAGACGAACTGATCCTGCGTCCCATGACCTGTCCGCACCATTTCATGCTGTACAAGAGTAAACCCAGAAGCTATAAGGATTTGCCAATCCGATTCGCCGAGCTGTCTCCCCAGTTCCGGTATGAAAAAAGCGGGGAGCTCACCGGCCTCATGCGGGTGCGGATGTTCTGCCTGGCGGATGCCCACATTATCGCCAAGAAAGACGATGCGAAAACGGAAATCAAGGGCGTTCTGGACCTCATCGACTACGTGAACCGAACGCTTGGCATGGAGAAGGGGAAGGATTACCGTTACCGGCTCTCGCTGGGCTCAAGGACAGACACGAAAAAATACTATAAGGATGATGCTGCATGGGAGGAGGCCGAACAGGTACTGCGGGATGTACTCATGGAGACGAACGCCCAATACTACTTCGAAGCCGAAAACGAAGCCGCGTTCTATGGACCTAAAATCGATGTCCAGATCAAGAACATCGCCGGCAAGGAAGAAACCGCCTTCACGGTGCAGTACGATTTCGTCATGCCGAAGCGCTTTGCGATGCGCTACATCGATACGCATGGGGAGGAGCAGGAACCGGTCGTCATTCACAGGTCCTCACTCGGTGCGTTCGAACGGACCATGGCCTTCCTCATTGAAAAATACGCAGGTGCATTTCCGACCTGGCTCAGTCCAATCCAGGTACGCGTTTTGCCTATCACCGACGCCCAAGAGGAGTATGCCCAGTCGGTCACCGGCACGCTCAAATCCCGGCACATCCGGGTCGAACTGGACGACCGCAAGGAAACGCTGCAGGCCAAAATCCGTGATGCCCAGCTTGCGAAGATTCCCTACATGCTCATCCTGGGAAGGAAAGAGGTGGAAGCGGGGACCGTCACGATCAGGAAACGCGACGGAACCCAATCGGGCCCGCTTGCGCTTGACGAGATTAGCCGCATGCTGCGGGAGGAGATCGATACGCGGTCGATCGCCTGAGGCGACAAACCCGGTTGGGCCTGTTGATATTGGACGCCCAGGCATATATAATAGCACTACCTGAATAAGGCAGACGGCAGTCGTTTATTGTGCAAACACAATCCAGATTCCACTATCGCATCAATTACCAGATCATAAGCCCGCAGCTCCGGCTTCTGGATGAAGAAGGCAAACAGATCGGCGTCCTCTCCAAACTCGAGGCACTCCAAAAGGCAAAGGAATCCGGCCTGGATGTCGTGGAAATCGCCCCCAATGCAGTACCACCCGTGGCCAAACTGATCGATTTCAAGAAATTCAAGTACCAGGAGCAGAAAAAGGAACGGGAAAGCAAGAAAAACCAGAAGAACGTCGGGGTAAAGGAAATCCGACTTCGCCCGTTTATCGGTCAGCATGATTTCGATACCCGTGTCGAACAGGCAAAGGAATTCCTGGCGGACGGAAACCAGGTAAAAATCGGCGTCTTCTTCAAGGGCCGCGAAATCACCCGGAAGGAATTCGGTTTTGATGTGGTGAAACGGTTTCTATCCCTTCTTGAAGGTGTGCGCGTCGTCCGCGAACCCCATATGGAGGGCA
>CAYTIP010000163.1:0-2384 GCA_964437805.1 uncultured Gammaproteobacteria bacterium
CGTCCGGAAGTATTTGTTTGCGGACGCCAAACCCGAACAACGGCCAACCGGTTCCGCCCGATGCGCACGCTTTTTTCATGCCGCTGGTCACCAGATCGATGGTTTCCTTCTTAATCTGGAGGTCGGTGCAATGTTTTTTTACGTCTTTTTCCGTTTCCACTTTCCGGATGGTCGGTTTGCACAAATATCCTCCGTTTGCGATCGCGTTTGTCCACGCATTCACCTGAAGCGGCGTGGTCAATACATACCCCTGCCCAATAGCCGCATGGTACGTATCGCCAAGATACCATTCGTTATTCCGGAGTCTGACGTCCTCCGGCGTATCGAACCGTTTGTTTTTCCACGAGGGGTCGGGCATCAACCCCTGTGCCTCTCCGGGCAGTTCAATACCCAAAAGGCTTCCTACTCCCATCTTCCTTGCCCATGCACCCAGTTTACTGATACCCAGCCATTCACCCGCTTTGTAGAAAAAAATATCATTGCTTTTCTGGAGCGCCATGACTACATCCACCATGCCGTCGGTCTTTCCCGTCCGGAGGAAGTTCCAAGTTGGGAACGAATACGGCCCGATGGTTATCTTCCCCACATCCTCAACGAGCGTTGACTTCTGGATTGCGTCTTCCTCCAGTGCCGCAGCTGACGTAATCAGTTTGAATGTCGATCCGGGCGGATACACGCCGCCGATTGCACGGTTGAACAGCGGACGGTCCGGATTTTCCATAAGCAAGCGGTACTCATCCGCAGAAACACCGCGGGAAAGCCGCTCCGAGGAGAAACCGGGGCTTGAATAGAGCGCGAGAATTTCACCGGTTGAGGGCTTACTGACAACAACTGCGCCCTTGACGTCCTTGGGGAATGCGCGGTATGCCGCATCCGAGAGGCCTTTGTCCAGCGACAGCAGAATGTCGGTTCCCGGAACGCTTGGGGATTTACCAAGCACTCGGATAACCGACCCTTTTGCATCTACCTCGACAAATTCCCTCCCGTCTTTTCCCCGGAGTTCATCCTCGAAAACCGCTTCTGCACCGAATCTGCCGATCGCGTCTCCCATCCGGTATCCCCGGAGTTGGTAGTATTCATCCTTCAGTTCATCGGCGCTCACCTCTCCCACGTACCCCACGACATGGAACAGTGCGTCCGGAAGACTGTATTCGCGGCGGTAATCAGCCTCCAGAAACCAATCGGCGGGAACGGTTTGTTTCTTCAGTTCTTCCGCTTCCTCAACGGATATCTTCGTAAGACACAGGGTTTTCGGATTCGTTTCGCATGGTTTCATGACGCGCACATAGGCGCTGTTGAACGCGAGGGGTTTCCCGGTACGGTCAAGAAGCTGTCCGCGGGGCGCGTGTACGGTAAGCTGTCTGGTCCTGTTTGTATCGGACAAAAGCCGGTATGTATGTCCTTCCACCACGGTCAAACTGAACAACCGCCAGAACAGAACGAAAAATGCAATGAACGTCGCCGAGGCAAACAACAATGCGCGTCCGGAACCGAACCACCAGGAAGGAACGCGCGTTGCGAACAATCCGCGCCGCTGCCGTTCATATACCACATTATCCGAAAAGGCTTTACCGAATTTCATACCCGAGGATCCACTGGTGACAAGGTCAATTCCCACTCATCATACCCGATATCAGGATATGAGTCCAAACTGGAAGCAAAGAAGTGCAACGGCCAACCCGTAACCGGACCCCACCACCACCTGCCCCAGCGTGTGGCGCTTGAGAATGAGGCGGGACCAGGCAACCAGTGGCACGAGGATCAGTAATGGCCAGACCGCCATACCAAACCATACTGTACAGGTGACAAGGAAAAATACGAGTGTTGTCATGTGGCCGGATAGTTTGAATTTGAGTGTAACGAGGAAGAAGCCCGTAAATATGACGCCCATTGCACTGAACATGCGTACAAGTGGAGGGATACCGAGCCGGAGAATCAGGAAATAATCAAACAGGAGGAACACCGAAAATACCATAAGCGCACGAACCCGTTCCGAACGCACACTCATATCCCAATTGGATACGCGGCCCGTTTTCACTCCCCAGAGGAGAAGCAGTATGGGTGGCAGAACCATGATGGACAGGAGGATGCCTGTCGTCCGGACGATCAACCCGGCATCCATTCCCGTGCGGACAAGCGACATAACGAGAAGCAACGGGAGGAGAATAACCGGATCAAAGAGCCGCGAAACAATGGCAGCAAACAAGAGAACGAGGCGATTTGGTTTATCCATACGATCGGCGCTATACTTTCCGCGCGGCGACTTTCACCTTATTCAGGAGAATGACATCATCCAGCAGTTTCCCGCATCCCCGAACAACGGCAGTCTGGGGGTCTTCCGTCACCCACACAGGCATCTTCACCTCGGATGCGATCAGTTTATC
>CAYTIP010000164.1:0-2365 GCA_964437805.1 uncultured Gammaproteobacteria bacterium
AATACGAAGCGCACCTGAAGGGGCTGTCCAAATCCGAAAAGGAAGCTCTTTGTCCGTAAGATGGTACAATACGGTCTATGCTTGTTGATGAAGTCGAATTGACGGTTCAGGCGGGAAACGGCGGAAACGGCGCGGCTACCTTCCTCAGGGACGGAAGAACCGCCAAAGGCGGTCCCGACGGCGGTGATGGAGGAAAGGGTGGGTCCGTTTGGGCACAGGGGACGACGAACGTCAACGACCTGTCCGAATTCCGTTACAAAAAGAAGGTTAGTGCCGGAAACGGGGCAAACGGCATGCACCACAACGGATTCGGCAAAAACGGGGAAGACCTGACGATTCTCCTCCCGCTGGGGACCGAACTCGTGGACACACAAACCGGCCAGACCTTTCTCGTCCAGCATGACGGGAAGGCATTCCTCCTGGCAAAAGGGGGGAAGGGCGGGAGGGGGAATGTCGCGTTCAAATCCCCGACCAACCGCGCACCCAAAGAAGCGGAACCCGGCGAACCCGGGCAGCTGCGCACCCTCCATCTCACGCTCCGGTTTATCGCGGACATTGGACTCATCGGACTTCCCAACGCCGGGAAGAGCAGTCTTCTTGCCGCCCTCACCAACGCATCACCCCGCATTGCGCCCTACCCGTTCACGACCCTCAATCCGATGCTTGGTATGATGGGCAAATCGGCAATTGCTGATATCCCGGGTCTTATCGAAGGAGCATCAGACGGGAAAGGATTGGGAATACGGTTTCTCAAGCACATCGAGAAAACGCAACTTCTTGTCCACTGTATCGACAGTGCATCCGTTGAACCCATGCGGGCATATGAAGTGGTCCGGGGGGAGTTCGGGAAATTCAATCCGTCGCTTCTTGGGAAACGGGAACTTATTGTTCTCACGAAAACGGATCTGGTGGATGAGAATGTTCTCCTTTCACTGCAGAAGCAGTTTACGGCCCTGGGTAAACCGGTAACAGCCGTATCCGTCATGGATCCGGAAAGTGTCACCCGTCTGCGGACGATGCTTGGGGAGGAATTGGAGCCGAGCCATGTATAATGGATGAGTCATGCATCAGGCATACCACCACATCATCAAACACAGGAAATCCTCGTTCCGGGATAGAGGAGGGAAGAAGGACCGGTACCACCTGAAGGAGATTCTGGATAGTCTTGTCTACATTTCTGCACTGTTCGGGGCGATACTGAATATTCCCCAGCTTGCCAGAATCTGGATTGACCGGGAAATATCAGGTGTTTCCACCGTGACATGGATCGGATTTCTTCTGGGTTCGTCATTCTGGTTGTTTTATGGTATTGTCCACCGGGAAAAGCCGATCATCCTCGCCAATGCCGTCTACGTGTGTATCCAACTGATGATCGTCGTCGGACTGTTTGTGCATGGCGGCTCGATTAGTCTCTGGTAAATGCTATGGGAAAACCCTACCTGCAGGACGTCGGTCATATCATTCTTGGGTGCGAAACCTATATCCTCCACAATGGCCGAATTCTCATGCACAAGCGTGCGGACACCAAGCGGGCATTTCCGGGATTCTGGATTGCACCCGGCGGACACGTGGACGAAGGGGAGGATGCGCTGTCTGCCGCAATCCGGGAGGTGAAGGAAGAGGCCGGCGTCACGCTGACACCGGAGAATATCCAACTGAAAGCAATCGGATTTCACCATCACCGGGACCGGAAGGAACTCTATATCCTGCATATCTTCCTGGCAACGATCGGTGAGTTCCAGCCGACAGTTTCGGATCCGAGGGAAGGGGAGTCACGCTGGTTGACGATGGATGAGTTATCCCGGCTTGATACGGTATTCCCTGCTTCCAAGTACTACTTTGACCATATCCTTGGGAACAAACCCGGCATCCTGTATACGAACCTGCTCATGGAAAACGGGGAGATCGTGGAAGAACTCGCAAGACAGGTTGATGCCAATTCCTGAGAGTATCAGCGCTTGGTGGATTCCGTCGGTGCGCTGGGAAGATAGGGGAACAGGAACAGATACAGCCCCGTGAACATCATACCTCCAAGGATAATTCCGAATACCGTACTGAGCTTGTTATGCAGGTACCGCACCAGTGCCGGGTCCAGGGAAGCATAGATATCCCGGCTCATGAAAAATCCGGTTGTCATCATAAAGAGACCCGTGACGATGACGATAGGAACCAGAATCCTGTGAATCTGTTTCGTCAGAAGATAGAGTTTCGCGTTTTTCATAGTCGTTGTGGTTACTTGGTATTCACCCGGTACTGTTCAAGCATGTTGGCGGCGCGTTCGGAATGCGGGCCTTTGCCGTTTCTTGTGTCAAACGCTTCCGTGGCATCCGTACCGCAGGTCCGCTCGATGGATTCGGCTCCACCG
>CAYTIP010000165.1:0-2338 GCA_964437805.1 uncultured Gammaproteobacteria bacterium
CACAATCCCGTTTGTCGTGTTGGTCGGTTTAAACGAATTTGCAACCAGGGCTCCTTCCGCGGTATTTGGGGTCGTTTGGGTAGTCGTCATGTATGCATTCGTAAGAAGCATGACCGGTAACCGGAATTACGCATTGGCCGCAATGGCGTTAAGTTCAATATCCCCTTTGCCCGTTCTTCTTTCCCGCGTTCAGAGCGATCCGTTGGTATCCGTTGTATTTATCCTGATCGGATCATGGTTATTCTTTTACTGGATCGAAAAGAAATCTGCAGTATATATTTATCTGGCGGCGCTTTCCTGGTTGGCCAGTTCGTTTACGTACGTCCTTCCGAGAATGTTCTTATTGGTATACATACCCGGTCTATTTTTCTGGTTCAGGAAATCGATCACAGGATTTAGAAAGGTCTTCATGTGGGGAGTATGTGTGTTCACCTGCGGAAGTATCCTCCTCTTAACCATCACATCTTCGTCCGCAAGATGGACCCAGGTGAGTGTATTCCATGCGCCCGGAGTCCAGTTATTGCTGGATGAGAAGATCAGGGAAGACGGAGTGATGCGCGCTCCGTATCTCTCTACACGTCTGTTCCATAATAAGGTCATCGATTACGGCAGATACTTCCTGGAGAATTATTTCTCCTATATGGACTTCCGGTTTTTGTTCTACGAAGCAGGTCAGCCGTTACGGGAGAAAATACCATCTACAGGCGTGATGCTCCTTATCGAATTACCATTCCTGCTTATCGGAACGTACGTACTGCTCAACAGGAAATACCATTGGGGATATTTTTGTCTGCTGTGGGCATTCGGCGCCCCGCTTCTCCTGTCGCTCACCCGTGATGAGATTCCCAATATCCATAGGTTTTTTCTGGCAAGCGCTCCGTTTACGGTTATCACAGGTGTCGGTCTAGTCGCATCCATCCGGACAACCGGTAAAAAAGTGAGGTACATTGCGATCGTTATCATCGGTTCGCTGTTTGTTTTCAACGTACTGTATTTTTTACACAACCTTTGGATTCATCAGCCAATTCATGAACCGGTTCACCGCGCCTATACGTACAAGCCGCTGGTTTTGGAAATGAAGCGGCGTGCTGTTGAATTCGATGTGGTCGTGTCCCAAAAACTCCTGGAACACATGCTGTTTTATTGGGCAGTCGACCCAGCCCAATACATCGGATCAGGTTCTCCCAGGGATGAAAACGACCAGTGGGTGGGGAAGTACCTCTTTGTGGCCACCCCATGCCCGTCCCAGACTCCGGATTACGCCAGTATGAGTGCTACCCAACGGGTTCTCTACGTAGACAAGGCCGAGTGCAGGGTGAAGAACGAGGAAATAATTGATACTATACGATGGCGCGGCGGGTTGCCGGCATTCTACCTGGTCGAAAAAAAGCCGCTTGAAACGGACGAATAGACTATGATCCGATTGATGAAGCACAAAACGTTCATAATCATCTCCATTATCCTTCTTGCCGGGATTCTCAGGATCTTCCGCATTGACCAGAACCCGCCGTCTTTGTCCTGGGACGAAGTATCCATCGGATATAACGCCTATTCCATTTTAAAAACAGGAAAGGACGAACACGGACGATTCCTTCCTCCGGATGCATTTGCCGGGTACGGAGACTACAAACCACCGCTTGCCATCTATGCGACCGTCCCGTCGGTTGCGTTTTTCGGATTGAACGAATGGGCTGTCCGGTTGCCGTCGGCGCTGTTTGGCACCCTGACGGTATATCTAACGTATCTTCTTGTGGGACAACTAATAAGGTTAGGTGATAGGAGACGGAAGAAGCGATCCCTTCCCGAAGAACTCGCCCCACTTTCGGCATTCCTCATGGCGATCTCACCATGGCACATCAATCTGTCCCGTGCGGGGTTCGAGGCAAATATTGCCCTTGCGTTCATCGTGCTTGGTATGGTTATCTGCCTCCGGGCAATCCGTGAACCTAGGTGGTGGACCGTTGCGTGGCTTCCATTTGTGGGGGCTGTCTATACGTTCAACAGCAGCAGGTACTTCGTGCCGTTTCTGGGCCTTCTGGTGCTCGCTCTTGCACGCAGGACAATCCGCGAGCATGCCAAACCGATGGCGATGGGTATCATAATTGCCTTCCTTGCACTCATGCCCATTCTGCCCCATCTCCTTTCCAAGGAAGCGCGGCTCCGGTTTGCGGAAGTGAATATTTTCACGGACCCGGATATCGTACTCACGGCAAACCGGAGGATCAAAGAGTCCGGGAATGCGTGGTGGGCAAATATCGTATTCAACCGCAGGGTCGGGTATGCGAGGAGCTACGTCCTCCATTACCTCGACCATTTCCAGCCGGAATTCCTGTTTGTC
>CAYTIP010000166.1:0-2296 GCA_964437805.1 uncultured Gammaproteobacteria bacterium
CGCTTGAGGTAAATATCGTCGGATCCGCCAATCTGTTTGAGGCAGTCCGGCAGGCAGGCATCAACCCCAGAATCCAGATTGCCTGTTCTTCGGAAGAATACGGTATGGTCTACGAGAATGAAGTGCCGATCAAGGAAACCAATCCGCTCCGGCCGCTTTCGCCCTATGGCGTTTCCAAAATGGCCATGGATTATCTCGGGTACCAGTATTTTGAATCCTACAAGATGCACATCATCAGGACCCGCGGATTCAACCACACCGGACCCAGAAGGGGCGATACGTTTGCGGAATCGAATTTCGCTAAGCAGATCGCGCTCATCGAAAAAGGAAAGCAGGAGCCGGTCATTTTCGTCGGCAACCTGGAGGCAAAGCGCGATTACACGGATGTCCGGGACATGGTCCGCGGATACCTGGCTGCCGTTGAGAAGTGCGATCCGGGCGATGTATATAATATCTGCTCCGGCAGCGCCATCAAGATCGGCGATATGCTCAAGCTCCTCCTCTCCTTCTCCAAAGTGAAGGTGGAGGTGAAGGAGGATCCGGCCCGCATGCGTCCTTCCGACGTTCAGATCCTGTTGGGAGACAACAGCAAGTTCGTCCAGAAAACAGGGTGGAAGCCGGAAATTCCGTTTGAGAAAACGATGGAAGATCTCCTGAATTACTGGAGAGAGCGGGTCTAACCCGGTTCCCGCCGACCTATGAAGATCGTCGTTATTCTACCCACGTACAACGAGCGGGAAAACATCGTTATCCTGTTGGATAAGCTTGAAGCCCTCAAATCCAAGATCAAGCGTCACGATATCAGGTTTCTCGTGGTTGACGACACGTCGCCGGACGGAACCAAGGACGTGGTTGATGCATACCGCAAAAAACATGCGGACGTGCAGTGCATCACCGGGAAAAAGGAAGGCTTGGGCAAAGCGCTCCTGCGAGGCATGACCTATGCCGTGGAAGAGTTGGGTGCTGACTGCATCATGCAGATGGACGCGGATCTTTCCCACGACCCCGATAAATTTCCCGACTTCATCCGCGCACTGGATGACGGAGCGGATTTTGCGGTGGGCAGCAGGTATATCCCCGGCGGTTCGATTCCGGCAAACTGGGGCGCCCACAGGAAGATGTTCAGCATCGTGGGCAACGCGATTGTCCGGTACGGATTGGGGTTCCCTTCAGTCCATGACTGGACAGGCGGATACCGCGCATTCAAAAAGCGGTTTTTTACCCAGTCTAAGGAAGTGATGAAAGCCTACAGCGGGTATGTCTTTCAGATTGCATTCCTCCACAAGGCAGTACTGGCAGGAGCCAAAGTGAAGGAGATTCCGTTCCATTTCACCGACCGGCTGTACGGGAGATCCAAGATCGCTCCGTTCGAATACATCAAAAACGTGCTGGAGTACGTATTCCGTGCCCGGCTGGAGCAGGTGGTCAACGGACATTTCGGCAAGTTCGCGGTTGTGGGAACGATCGGGTTCATCATCAACACCGTGGTCCTGGTGGGGCTCAAGAATCTGGGAATCCATCCGGCAATCGGGAGCGCGCTCGGAGCGGAGTGTGCGATTATCTCCAATTTCATCCTGAACAACAGCTGGACGTTCCGGGACCGCAGGGTGACCGGCAGGAAGCTTATCGGGAAATTTATCCAGTTCAACGGCACATCGGTGGGTGCGATCATCATCCAGTCGGCGACCGTGTTCATGGGAACCCTGCTGTTTGGCATCCCCGCCTATTTCATCTCATACATTGGCGGCGTTGGTCTTGGTCTCATATGGAATTATTGGATGTATTCCCGGGTTATCTGGAAAAAGAGCGGCGTTTGAGTATCCAATGAAGGGGATCCATATGAAGAAGCACACCTTCCGGTTTGCGGAAGTTCTGCCCATACTTACCATTCTTCTGGTCGGGGCGTATCTCAGGCTGTACAGGATTTCCGAGTATATGACGTTCCTGGGGGACGAAGGCCGGGATGCGCTCATCGTCAAGCGTATGATAACGGACGGCAAATGGACCCTCCTGGGGCCAACCGCATCCGTCGGGGGATTCTTCATGGGTCCGATTTACTACTACTTCATGCTGCCGTTTCTCTGGCTGTGGAATCTTAACCCGGTCGGTCCGGCGATCATGGTGGCACTCACGGGTATCGCGACAATCGGACTCGTATACTGGGTGTCCAGTCGGCTGTTCGACCGGTGGGTCGGATTGATCGCGGCATCCCTCTATGCCCTCTCCCCGCTGGTCGTTTCCTATTCCCGTTCATCCTGGAATCCAAACGTCGTACCGTTTTTTGCCATCATCCTGT
>CAYTIP010000167.1:0-2267 GCA_964437805.1 uncultured Gammaproteobacteria bacterium
GAAGGCGCTGGGAGCGGAAGGCTGTCTGGGGCGGAAGACGAGTGGCAGGACCGATGGCCACGCAATCCACGCGCCCAGAACAAGAAGGATGAATGCGATGAAAAGCACACGGACGTTCACCAAACCCACGATACCATAGTTCCCGGCGAACTCCAAACCGAGTATACTGATGGCATGGATATGCCAAAGACCGCAATCGTCACCGGTGCTGCGATGGGATATAAAGAGGGCGGCCCTTCCATTGGTGGGGCAATTGCCATCAGACTTGCCAAAGACGGATTCCGTGTGGTTGTCGTCGATCTGGGGGAAATGGGTAAGAAAACGGTAGAACATATTAAAACGGCTGGAGGAGACGGACTGTTCCTGCAGTCGGATGTGACGGATGAATCCCAGGTAGACGCGATTGTAAGGAAGACAAAGGAAACGTACGGCGGTCTTCATGCTTTGGTGAATTGTGTCGCACGCTATGGCTCCGGGATGGCAAAGAACGTCGTCGATATTTCCAAGGAGGAATGGGAAAAGACGCTTAACGTCAACCTCACCGGCTATTTCCTGATGGCCAAACATGCGATCCCGCTCATGCGTGAAACCGGAGGCGGGGCGATCGTCAATATATCTTCGGTCGCCGCGTTCAACGCGCTTCCTGATTTCAGCGTCTATTCGGTGAGCAAGGCCGCAATCACGGGTCTTACCCGTACGATTGCGGTCGACTTCGCTCCGGACATCCGGGCAAATACGATCTGTCCGGGATTCGTGCGGATCGCCAATTCCGAAAACAACCGGTCTCCGGTGGAACTGAAGGAGTGGTACGGAAAGATTGCCAAGCAATATCCGATGGGTAGGGTATGCGAAGTAGAGGAGATCGCAAACGTCGCTTCATTCCTGGTCGGACCGGAATCCTCCTATATCACGGGGCAGGCAATTATCGTAGACGGAGGCAAGAGCATCGCCGATATCCATGAGTTTTGATACATCCATGAACCTGAAATCTATTCCCAGAAACGTATTCATGTTAGGACTCGTCAGCTTCTTCAACGACGTGGCCTCGGAAATGATTTATCCGATCGTGCCGATTTTCCTCACTTCCGTCCTGCACGCGCCGATTCCCATCGTCGGTCTCATCGAAGGCATCGCCGAAGGATTGGCAAGCATCAGTAAATACGCTTTCGGTTTCTTCTCGGATTACCTCAATCGGCGCAAAATGTTCGTCGTGTCCGGGTATACGCTGAGCGCCATTTCCAAGATTCTCATTGGACTGGCGTATTCATGGCCGTTTATTCTGGGAGCCCGGATTATTGACCGCCTGGGGAAGGGAATCCGGACCGCTCCCCGGGACAGTATTCTTCTTGAGAACACGACGCCGCAGAACAAAGGATACCTGTTCGGATTCCACCGGGCATTCGACAGTCTGGGTGCGGTATTCGGTCCGTTACTTGCGCTTCTGGTTATCTGGGCGGTGGGGGAGAATATACGCGCGGCATTCTTCATCGCGGCAGTTCCTGCGTTTGCGGCAATTCTGCTTCTCATCTTTTTCGTGAAGGAGAAACGGCACACGGCACCTGCTTCCGAACGACCGGAATTGCCAAGAGTCGCATGGAAGGAAATAAACCCGAATCTGAAACGGTTCCTTCTGGTGAGCGTAGTATTTTCGCTGGGGAACAGTTCGGATGCGTTTCTCCTCCTGAACGCCAAAAATCTGGGCATGGGGACGACAATGGTGGTTCTGGCCTACGTGCTGTACAACATTTCCCAGACATTGTTTGCCACACCTGCAGGAGCACTGGCCGACAAGCTCGGAGCCAGGAAAATCTACAGTCTCGGTCTTCTGGTATTTGCCATCGTGTATTTCCTGTTCGGATTTCTCCAGAATCAGATCTATCTCTGGATCCTGTTTCCCGTGTACGGCATCTATATCGCGGCAACGGACGGCGTTTCCAAATCGTATATTTCCGAATTCATCCAGAAGAAGGAATCAGGCACCTATTTCGGGGCATACTACACGCTCACCGCGTTAGCCGGATTCCTCGCGTCCTTCGTGGGAGGCATCATCTGGAGCAGGGTCGGCCCGGGCATGACCTTCTACTACGGGAGTTTCATGGCGTTCACAGCGTTCCTGATTCTTACGCTGACCTCAAAGCCGCGCAGCACGGCAACCGCGTAAGCTGTTACCGGCCGTCGGATTGATGGGGGAACAGATCGCCGGTCGGCGTGCCGGGCGTCCCCAAGAGATCGTGATCCAGTGCATTCCTGTCGGCTTCCAATGCGCC
>CAYTIP010000168.1:0-2235 GCA_964437805.1 uncultured Gammaproteobacteria bacterium
GTACTTACCAATAATAACTACCGCTATGATGAAATCGGGAATCTGACCCGGGATCCGGAATTGCGGTATACGCCTACCGGAGCCGCCGTGTGCACGCTGGGGTTGGCGACCAACCGTTCGTGGGTTATGGAGTCCGGGGAGAAAAAGGAAGAAACGGAATTCCACCGGGTCGTTGCCTGGAACAAGCTTGCGGAATTGTGCAGCCAGCTTCTTTCCAAAGGTAGGAAGATTTACGTGGAAGGACGCCTGCGCACGAACCAGTGGCAGGGGCAGGACGGAGGACAACGCTCGACGACGGAAGTGGTGATCGAGGATATGATTATCCTTGATTCCAAGCGGCCCGCCGACGAGATGGGGGAGCATACCGCAGGGGACAGTAAAACCACGGTTGCCCAACCACAGCCGGCAGGACAGGGAGACGCGAAACAGAAAAAATCAAAGCAGACACAGGGAGGCGAACCGGAAGGTAGCGAGGATGTAAATCCGGATGACATTCCGTTCTAATACTATATGGGATATCAACGACGCGAACAGAAAATACGGCCGGTAGCAAAAGATTGTCCATTCTGCAGACAGTCATTCGAACCGGATTATAAGGAAACCAATACCCTTACCCGGTATCTATCCGAGCGGGGGAAACTGCTTTCCCAGGCACGAACGGGACTGTGCAGCAAGCACCAGCGCCGCATCACCCAGGAAATCAAAAAGGCACGGCATGTCGCGCTGTTGCCGTTTGTGGTGCGATCCTGACCAACATATTTTCCATGAACCTGCCGCCCGCACATACGAAGATCCGTTCGTTCATTATCATCGCCGCGATTTTTCTGTTGGGAAGCGGCATCGGATATAAACTCGGCGAACGCAGGGCCGGAGACCTCCTTCCCATCCTTACCAAACCCCTCAAAAACATCGAGCAGCCCGTCGGCCAGCAGTATGTGGATTTCTCGCTGTTCTGGGACGTATGGTCCAGAATCCAGCGCTACTACATCGATGCGGCCCACATCGATACGCAGAAAATGCTCTGGGGCGCAATCAGCGGTGCCGTCAATTCGCTGGACGATCCGTACACCGTTTTCCTTCCTCCGAAGGAGAACCAGGAGTTCAAGGAAGATTTGGGTGGATCGTTTGAGGGGATCGGTGCACAGCTCGGACAGGAAGACGGAAAACTGATCATCGTCGCTCCGCTCAAGGGAACTCCTGCAGAACGCGCTGGACTCAAGCCGTTTGACTGGATTCTTAAAGTCAACGACGAGGAGACGACGAATTGGACGATCAACCAGGCAGTGAGCAAGATTCGCGGACCCAAAGGAACGGGTGTTAAGCTCATGATTCTCCACGAGAAGTCCCAGACTCCCCAGGAATTGACGATCGTCCGGGACGGGATCATCGTTCCTTCGGTGGAAGCATGGGTGAAACCCGCAAATACCATAGCCGAAATTGCCGGTACCACCTCATCGGCAAAATTGAGATCCGAGGGTGTTGCCTATATCAAACTGTCCCGGTTCGGGGACCGGACCAACGAAGAGTGGATGAAGGCCGTCGCGGACATAGCCGCGTCCTTCAAATCGGGTGTTGTGAAGGGAATGGTTTTTGACCTCAGAAATAATCCGGGCGGATACCTGGATGGCTCCGTGTTCATCGCGTCCGAATTCCTCAAAAGCGGACTGGTGGTAACCCAGGTGAACAGTGACGGGACCAAACAGGAATACCATGTCGACCGCCAGGGATCGCTGTTTGATATCCCGCTGGTCGTACTCATCAACAAAGGAAGTGCTTCGGCCTCGGAAATCGTGGCAGGGGCGCTCAAGGACTACCGGCGCGGCACGATCGTCGGGGAAACGTCGTTCGGCAAGGGATCCGTGCAATCTCCCCAGGAGCTCGCTGAAGGGTCCAGCATCCATATCACCACAGGCAAATGGCTGCTTCCCAAAGGCGATTGGATCAACAAGAAGGGTATAACCCCGGATATCACGGTGTCCCTCAACGGCGGTACGGAAGCGTCTTCCGATGCACAGTTGGCCAAAGCCCTCGAATTGCTTCTGAAATAATGGTGCCGGGGAGCGTTCTTCAGGCGATGCGCAGAGCGTTTACAGTTCCGACGTAAGAAGACTTTCCGTCACTTTCTGCAGTTTCCCGTCCATGATGCCTTCAATGTTGTGGAACGATTTGCCGATCCGGTGATCCGTGACCCGGTCCTGGGGGAAATTATAGGTACGGATCTTTTCCGCGCGCATG
>CAYTIP010000169.1:0-2233 GCA_964437805.1 uncultured Gammaproteobacteria bacterium
ACGCCCGGGCACGTGGATTTCACCGCGGAAGTCGAACGGTCACTGCGCGTTTTGGACGGAGGAATTACGGTTCTTGATGGGGAAGAAGGAGTACAGTCCCAGTCCGAAACCGTATGGCGCCAGGCAGATAAGTACAAGGTTCCGCGTATCTGCTTCGTCAATAAGATGGATAAACTGGGCGCAGACCTCTGGACTACCGTCGCTTCCATAGAAGAGCGGCTGGGAGCCAGAACTGCCGTTATGGTCGTTCCGATCGGAAGGGAAAACACCTATAAGGGGAACGTGGATCTTCTTACCCGCAGGGCGATGGTCTGGCACAGCGACGACCTCGGTGCGTCATTTGATGAATCCGATTGTCCGGATGAGCTTAAAGAAGAAGTCGAGAAACGCAGGCATGAGCTTATCGAGCGCATCAGCGAGACGGACGATGCCCTCCTGGAGAAATATCTCAACGGAGAGGAGCCCACCGTCGACGAACTGAAAGCAGCGCTTAGAAAGGCAGTCATCGGATACAAACTCGTTCCCGTTTACGCAGGAACCAGCCTCAGGAATAAGGGCGTCCAGCCGCTCTTGGATGCGGTCGTGGATTTTCTTCCTTCACCGTTGGATCTTCCCGAAGTTACCGGTACCGATCCCAAAACCCAGGAGCAGACGACCAGAAAGCGTATCGGTGAGGAAGCATTCTGCGGATTGGCATTCAAGGTCCAGATCGACCCGCACGTCGGTAAGATTACCTATGTCAGAATCTACTCCGGGAAAATCGTTTCCGGCTCGTATGCCTACAACAGCAGCAAAGGTCTGAAGGAGCGTATCGGCCGTCTGCTTCTCATGCACGCCAATCAGCGCGAGGAAATCCGCGAGGCGTATGCCGGAGAAATCGTGGCAGTCGTCGGATTCAAGGATACGATTACCGGAGACACGATTTCCGATGAGGACAAGCCGATCGTCCTGGAACAGATTACGTTCCCGGAACCGGTCATCTCCCTTGCTATTGAGCCAAAAACAAAGAATGACCAGGAAAAAATGGGATACGCTCTCCAGCGGCTTGCCGAAGAGGATCCTACATTCAAGATCAAAAGCAACCAGGAAACCAACCAGACCATTATCTGGGGAATGGGCGAATTGCACCTGGACATTCTGGTCGATCGCATGAAGCGCGAATTCAAAGTGGACGCCAACGTCGGCGCTCCGCAGGTTGCCTATAAGGAAACCATCACCAGGACGGCCGAAGGCGAGGGGAAGTACATCAAGCAAACCGGAGGGCACGGACAATACGGTCACTGTCTCATCCGGATTGAACCCAAGACCCGCGGCGAGGGATACGAATTTATCAATGAAATCAACTGCGGAACGATCCCCCGCGAGTTCATCGGGCCGATCGAGAAGGGTATCAAGGAAGCCATGGAGAACGGGTGTCTTGCCGGGTACCCCCTGGTGGATATGGGTGTCGCTCTCTATGACGGATCCTATCATGACGTGGACAGCTCGGAAATCGCCTTCAAAATTGCCGGATCCATGGCACTCCAGGCTGCGGTGAAGCAGGCAGGGGTGACACTTCTGGAACCGATCATGAAGGTAGAGGTCACGACTCCCGACGAATATATGGGAGACGTCATCGGCGACCTTTCCTCCAAGCGTGCCCAGATCGTGGGTACCCAGAAGCGTGGGAATACGACCATCATTCTGGCGAACGTTCCGCTTGCGGAATTGTCCGGATACGCAACCATGCTCAGGAGCTTGTCCAAGGGAAGAGCATCCTATTACATGGAACCGAGCCATTACGAAGAGGTGCCCAAGAATATCCAGGAAAAGATCATTGCGAAGCAAGGCTAGAGTGTGTTACAATTCAAAAACCTTCCCTTGCTGAATCAAGCAAGAGAGACAACGAGCGTCGTATAGGGTATTAACCAATACACTATCCAATTCTAACGTTGGATGGTGTAGTGCGTTTTCATAAAGGAGGATGTATGGCTGACCAGCAGAAATTTGTTCGTAACAAGACCCACCTGAATATCGGGACGATCGGTCACGTCGACCACGGGAAAACGACCCTTACATCCGCCATTACGCACGTTCTTGCAAAGACCGGCATGGCAAAAGCCCTCAAATACGAGGAAATCGACAGCGCTCCGGAGGAAAAGGCCCGTGGCGTCACAATTAACATCCATCACTCCGAATACGAAACCGAGAAGCGCCACTACGCACACATCGACGCTCCGGGACACGCAGACTA
>CAYTIP010000170.1:0-2228 GCA_964437805.1 uncultured Gammaproteobacteria bacterium
TTCAATGGCAACGATCTGCGTTTGGGGATCCTTCTCCTTCAATGCGCGGATTGCCTCTACTGCGGACGGCTTATATTCCCAAGGTACCCATTGCCAGGTGTTGACGGAGGATTTCTTGATCTTGCTGTTGGGGGGCGTTTCGGTTCCTCCGCACAAATACACCATTTCGCAGGCGGTCGCATCCGCAAGCCGGAATAGCGCGCCGACGTTGTAGGTATCCAGCACATTGTCCAGGATGAGATATACCGGATTTCTTCGGATTTCCCCGGCCGCTACGGAATCGACCGGAACGGTTCGAAGTTGGGATGCGTTCAGCTT
The DNA here is from genome assembly GCA_964437805.1 of uncultured Gammaproteobacteria bacterium. GTDB lineage: Bacteria > Patescibacteriota > Microgenomatia > UBA10105 > UBA927 > UBA10108. The sequence continues at coordinate 319 of CAYTIP010000170.1, forward strand.
CATACCTTATTATATCAATGTTGACCGTTCCTTCTCGACGCACGTCTCTTTCACCCTTCTTCTGATTTCCGACGTGCCGCATTCCGGGTCAACCGTTTACGTTTTCGGTGTGCGGTATTGCCGGTGACATCATGTGCGGAATTTACGTAAACGGCATGTTCGAAATATACGCTGAATAATCCGATCGCCGTTCCAAGGATACCGCCTCCCACGACATCCAAGGGATAATGATGACCCAAGTACACACGGGAGAAACACACGAGGACTGCCAGTACATAGAGCCATCCCTTCAGTACGGGCTTTTTGACAGAAAACAGGTATGCGAACGCAAAAGCTACCGTCGCATGGGTGGACGGAAACGAATAACTGTGGGGTAACGAACCGATCAGTATCGCCTCCGATAGGAATGCCGGGCGGATACGAGCGACCGAATATTTGAACACCACTTCGGCGAACAGAAAAGACAGTGCTCCGGCAATACCCATTGGAAACCAAAACGTATGGTTCTTCCGTTCTTCTGCTATGAATATCCCCACACCGATTATTGCCCAGATGATCCACCCCGATTCGAATCCAGACAGAAGTTGTGCAACCCAGTCAGTCCATACCGTATGCGGCAGGTGGTTGATGGCAAGAAATAAGTTGAAATCCAGCAGACGGGCCAATTCCATGTATCGAACAGTTCCCCTATCTTGTCACGGCCGGTGTGACGCTCAGGACGGCCGAAGAAGTACCGGCGGAAACGGGTGTGGGGGTAAGGAAGATAATTTTGATCGCGCCCTCATCGGGAACGGGAGACAGAACTTTCTTCCCGGTAAGAAGGACAACGAGGATAATGATGACGATGAGGAAAAACCCGATGACGATGCCTGTCGCGGCAATGGTTTTGGTCCGGTCATCCATACAGTAAGTATATCATAGCCCCAACAGCCCAATGCTGTACGCACAACGGACGGAGCCTATTTGATATCCTCTTTCTTCCAGGCGGCGAAGGTACAGGCAGGATAATTGCTGCAGCCGTAGAAGGTCTTCCCTTTCCTGCTGCGCTTGACGACAATCGGATTGTTGCATTTAGGGCAGAGAATATCGACTTTTTCCCCGTACTGCCGGGTGTATTTGCAACTGGGGAAATTGCTGCATGCGACGAACTTCCCATACCGTCCGGTCCGTATGAGAAGCGGCGAACTGCAGACGGGACACTTCTCGTCCAGCGCTTCGGTTTCCAGGACGACCTTCTCGGCTTTTTCCTGCGCATTGGCAATTGCTTCGGAGAAGGGGCCGTAGAATTCGCGGATCACGTCCGGCCACGCACGCCCGCCGACGGCGATGGCATCCAGGGAGTCCTCCATTTTCGCCGTAAACGGCAGGCTCATGATATTGGGGAAGTACTGGACGAGGAAGTCCGTTACCAACCCGCCCAGGTCGGTCGGCACCAGTTTCTTTTCTTCTTTCTTGACGTACTGGCGCTCAATCACGGTCGAGATAATCGGTGCATATGTGCTGGGACGGCCGATATCCTTTTCCTCCAACGTCTTGACGAGAGTTGCTTCCGTATACCGGGGGGGCGGAGCGGTTTCGTGGGCGATGGGTTGTGCGGATTTCAATGCGACTTCTTCTCCTTCACGAACCGGAGGAAGGACCAGTTCGTCCCGCTCGTAGTCACCGAGTTTCAGGAATCCCTCCGATTTGATGACCGATCCCTGCGTCTGGAACACGTAGCCGTTCCCACTGGTTATGGAAATCGTGGTCGAATCGAACACCGCTTCCTTCATCTGCGATCCGACCGCACGTTTCCAGATAAGCTCATACAGCCGGACATGATCGTGATTCAGGTCGTCCGATTCCCGGATCTCACCCATGGTGCGATGGACTTCCGTTGGCCGGATGGCTTCGTGTGCTTCCTGGGCTAC
>CAYTIP010000171.1:0-2209 GCA_964437805.1 uncultured Gammaproteobacteria bacterium
ATCCTGCCGGTCCGCTTCCGATGATGACGACGTCGAAATGATCCATAGGGCGCTCCTTCACCTAGAGGAGTTTGTTGAGTTCCGCACTCAATGTCTCCTTGCTCTGTACACCGGTGAACTGTTTGACGAGTTGCCCCTTATTGAAAATCATGAGGGTCGGAATGGACATGACGTTAAACGCGCCTGCTTTCACGGGATTTTCATCCACGTTCACTTTTCCGACCAGTGCTTTCCCTGCAAATTCGCCAGCCAGCTGGTCGATGATCGGCCCCTGCACCTGACATGGTCCGCACCAGACTGCCCAGAAGTCCACGAGTACCGGTATGGGTGATTGGAGGACGGTTGTATCGAATGTGGCATCGGTAATGACCTGTTCCATAGAAAGCTCCTTTCTCGACTGTTAAACGGCTATACATGCTCTCTCTGCGCCAACCAAGTATAGCATTCAGCTTTTCCCTGGCAACATTGCAAACCATATCAATTTCTTCTATACTACGTCTCTTATGAAAATTTTCTTTTCCACTCCCCTGACGAATCTGGCCGATCCCGAACGGTCCAAGCAATTCTTCAACAAACTGGATGCACTTGCCAAAGACATGGGATTCGGCACCTTTTGGGCATTCCTTTCCGGAACCGATCCCATCCTCAATCCCGAAGTCAAACCTCGCGAGGTGTACCGGCGGGACATCAAAGCACTTGATGAGAGTGATCTCATGATCGCCTATGTCGGCGAACCTTCAACGGGCGTCGGCATCGAAATCGAACACGCAAATAAAACAGGCAAATCCGTCGTCATTCTCTACGAAGAGGGAAAACGCGTCTCCCGAATGCTCCGCGGTTGCCCGGCCGTGAAGGAGGAAATCGTCTTTACCTCCGAGGAGGATGCGATTTCCAAGCTCCGTTCGTACCTCAGTGGACTCACGTCACAGAGATAACGGGTCATCTATATCCGCTTTCGTTACTTCCCGGATGCCACCCGGTAACCCAGCCCTTCAATGGTTTCCCTGATCTTCTCCGGCGTAACCCGCGTTTCATCAAACGAAACATCCACATACCCGCCGGAAAAATTGCATGTTGCATCCACACCAAGATCCCCGAGCTCGCCTTCGATAAGGAGCGAACAGCTTGTACAGTGCATACCGTCGATGCGTAAGCGTTTTTTTGTCATATGCGCTATAAAATATGGAAATTACTCCGATACATACCCATGGAACAGGTTACCAGCATATCTCCTTTCTCCTGTGGAGCCGTGAATGTAAAGGTTTCTGTTTTACCGACAGGAATAATCTTCTGGATTCCAAGGCTTGGAATCGTAAATGCCTGAATACAGCCTCCACCGTCCTTGTTGGTAACGGTAAGCGTAATACTCTCACCCCGCTTAATATTTGGATTACTAATCTCGTATTTCGTTGACCGTATGGTGATAACGGGTGTCGTCGTCGTTTCTGCCTGCGCTGCGGAAGATGAGGTTGATTCATCGCAGTATTGAATTTGACATACCAACCCTTTTCCTACGGAGGCCAATCGCGACTCTAATCCGAAAATAGCCGAAACGTTATAGAGATTCCATACTGCCATCCCGATAATAAGGACCGCAGCGACGCGCTCAAATACCCTTGTGTACCGATCGGATAAGGTGGAAATCGCAAGTCCGAATACCAAAAACAGGGGTGTCGTTCCCAAAATGAACGAAAATAATATGAGCGATCCTGCCCATCCTGAAGAAGACGCAATTGCCTGAACCATCATCGCTTGTGTGACACCGCAGGGAATAAACACCGTAAGCGCACCCAACATGATCGGGGCAAACAGGTCGCCCCGTTTACTCTGTTTCCATATCAACTGCCGCATTCCCCGGGGAGTAGCGATCGCAAACCTGCGGAATATCGGGTGAACCCCCAGAATATTGAGCGCCAATCCGACCATATACACCGATGCAATCGCCAAGAGAACGGATGTAATTTGGATGGAGAATTGGAACGCACCTCCTGCAAAGCCCAGGATAAAACCGAGGATAGTGTGTGCGACAAGTTTTGACAGAACAAACGCAATGACGATCAGCGCCTTTCCCATTCCCGTCGCGGGTTCTTCCGGATTCCTGTGGATAAGTAATGCGGCCAATAACCCCCCCTGGACTGCCGTACACGTAATGCCGCCTGCCAAGAGTCCGGTTAAAAATATCAAATAAACATTAGGCATACACAAACCC
>CAYTIP010000172.1:0-2205 GCA_964437805.1 uncultured Gammaproteobacteria bacterium
GATCTTTTGCCCGCGTGGGGATCATGCTTGCCGCCGTATTTCTAGGTGTGTTTCTTTTCGTACACCGGAACGGGTTGGACCGGCTGAAACGATTTCTTCTTGCCATTCCGCTTCTTATCCTGACGGTATTTTTCGCACTCACCATGCTTGTGCCTTCCCAATCATACATGGCGTTCTTTCCCGATTCCGTCCTGCCCAAAAAGCTGAAATTGGTGACCGGCGGGAACCAGCGCTTGGAATACGCGCGCCAATCGGTACGCGCATTCCGGGAACGTCCCTGGTTCGGGAGCGGGCCGGGAACGTTCTTCCTACAGTCACGCCGGCTTCAGAGCGCACCGGACCGGGCAAGCAGATATGCGCATAATGTCATCCTGCAGAGCGCGGTTGAGGTAGGACTTGCCGGAATTCTGCTGATTGCCGCCGCGACAAGTTGGTTTATCATCCGGTTGATTTCCATGTTTAAGGGGTCAAAACCTATACATGCTCCGACGGTCACATGCCTTTGGATACTGGGTCTCCAGGGTTTGTATGCCATGTTCAATTTTTCCTACGCGATGGTGATTATCCAGCTACTGGCGGCATACGTCGCCGCGACATTGTGTTTGCGACAGGACAGTAAGCCCGCGACAGGCCGGTTGTCCATCGCAATCATCATCGGCGCAACCGCCGGGTTGATTGGAATCTATTATTTCGGTGCGACCGGATGCACGATATTCCCACAGGGCGGAGATGGCCGTTCCTGTTTTGTTTCGGAACACTTGACGCTTACGACACTGTCAAATCCGACGGCCGAAATTTCCTCCGGGGATATCCGGCTGATCGAACGACTGCACAGGAATAATCCTGATGTGCTGTTTGCGCTGAGCAGATATCCCGGTCTTCTCTCCTCTTCCGAGCGAATGGATCTTGTTGCTCGGGCAATCCGGTTGAATCTCTACTTCATGCCGCCGTATACCTCTCTGGTTACCCAGTATCTTGAGCGTGGGGAGTATTTGGGCGCAGCCCGTCTCATGAGTCGGGAACTCACCGGTTGGCATTGGTCGGATCTTTCGGATTCAGGAAAGATTGAGCCGATGCTTGCCCGGGCATTTGCACGGCTTACTCCGGGTGCATATCTGGATTTTCTCGGATCGGTTGCGGATGCGCGTCTGTACGTATCCAAAGTGTATTACCTTGCGGGACTCCAGTTGTTGGGATCCGATACGGAGGCCGTACGGACATTATGGAGTGTTGCGCGGAAACTGTCGCCGGAGTGGTCCTACTACCACCTTGAATCTGCCAGTTTATTTGTCCATGAATACGATAATTACCTTGCCGGGAAATATATTTTGAACGTATGCCGTTTTCAGCACCCGGCAGCTGCCGCACAGTGTGCCGGAGAACTTGTGCGCTTGTCCAAAACCCCACCGCCCGGATCCTGGAAAACGTTCATCAGGGATATTGGACACTAGCCCTTCATGTATTCCTCGACTTGGGGTCCGAGCCGCTTGAGGAGCGTGGATGCATGATTGATCCTTCCGGAAAAAGGTTTGGGCCGTGCCAGATATGTCAGCAACGACCCGGTGGTGCAGTAGCCGTGTCTGAAGAAATATTCGGATATGCGCATCTGATGATCGTTGATGTGCTCGTGGTATTTCGGATCTCTGGGGATGGTGAATGGCAGATGTTTGGCAACCAGCAGACACTGGAGCAATGTACCCATGCCGCCGTGGGTTACAATAACCCGGGCGGTGCGAAGTCTCATGGAAAATTCTGGATACGGGATTTCCTTGCGTATAAGGATATTCGGGTACCGGAACCGGTACGTTGACGGGCCGATTTGCGCAATGACCCGTTCCCGGATTCCCGATTTCAGCAGTGCATCATCCGCAAGTTTCAGCAACCGATCAAACGGATATTCGGATGTGCCGACGGTAACAAAGATCATAACAGATCCCCCCAGTATTCCAGGCCCGCATATTGTTTGGTAATTCCTCGATGCTGGGTGAGGGTGTGGTCCGCGATGAGTGAGCAGAGTCGCGCAGAGAGGCTCGGATACCGGATGAAGGTAAAGGAATCGACGAAAATCAGTTTACACCCCAGTAGTTTCCCGATCAGGAAAAAGGGCGGCGCGATTCCCGCCCCGCAGCTTATGAGTATCCGTGGCCGTTCATTGAGGAGAATCCTGACAGCAAGAAGCAGGTTGAGGATGGCGTGGAGAGCGTG
>CAYTIP010000173.1:0-2187 GCA_964437805.1 uncultured Gammaproteobacteria bacterium
CGCTGGCGGACTGCCGATTCTGCTTCTCATCGGGAGCATCGTCAGTTTTATCTTGGGGTTGCCGCTCATTTGGCATGCGCTGGCCGGGTATCAGAAGGACCGGATCCTGACGTTCCTTTCCCCGTCCAGTGATCCTGCAGGCACGGGATATAATGCCCTGCAGTCGATGATCGCGGTAGGCAGTGGTCAGGTATTCGGGAAGGGACTCGGATTGGGAACGCAAAGCCACCTGCGGTTCCTCCCGGAATATCATACGGATTTCATCTGGGGAACCCTGGTGGAGGAGTTGGGGATGGTCGGCGGTTCGCTGCTTCTCATCCTGTACATGGTGCTCCTGTGGAGGATCTGTGCGACGTTCATCCGCCGGGAACACGACTCGCAGTTCGTATTCATTTTTTCCATGGGGCTCCTGTGCATGATGCTCTCCCAAATCGTCATCAATACCGGGATGAATATGGGGATCGTGCCGATTACCGGCATTACGCTCCCGCTGGTTTCCTACGGAGGGAGTTCCCTGCTATCCATTTTCTCGACATTCGGTGTCTTCATGGCCCTCAAGCGCCAGCCCCGCCCCGATCCGGAATGGTAGACAGCCACGATTTAGCCTCCAGAGAGTACATATTGTATTCGACTTCGGTTGACAATATGGCTATTTGTGATATCCTATAATATATTACGGCGGTTTCAAGCTACTTTCTTCGGGTAATCCGTTTCACCGGATCCCCTTGACGCCCGGAGCAAAGGAAATAATCCGCGTTATTTTCTTTCCCCCGGTTGCATCATCGGTATTGTCCACGTTTGCGTGGACCATATACCTGTGGTGTGCCGTCAAGTATTTGTACATTAACAATTCAAACGGTTAATTTAAACAGCATTTGTTTTGGTGGGGAACACCGTATCAGGCACTATCCGTGCCTGGCTGGGTGTTCCTCATCAGAGGGATGCTGTAACCAATGAGTGCCTCCGAGAAAAAAGAAGGAGCTTTACTGACTGATTGGTTGGAACAGGCGCACGCGTTTGTTCCCGGGATGAGCACCCGGCAGGAAATCACGGCACGCTTCGATACAAGAAACTAGAAGCGCTAAACGATACTTCATTTTCAATTTGGAACATTTTGGAGATATACCATGAAGAAAGTATTGCCTCTCGTAATAGCGATTCTGGCTTTACTGCTGTTTGCACGGCCAGCCAGCGCCGCTCCCGCCCTGGATCCCAACGCGCCGACCTGTCATGGGACGCTTGTGATCGGCACAAACTGCCGCCAGTTTTCGGTGAATTTTTCGGCAACCCCCACCGACGGCGTGATCGAGAAGTGGATCAGCGTGGACGGCGTAATCCGGACATCGAATTGGTCACTCACCGAAGACTGGGGGAGCAGAAACCAGGTGACGGTGAAGGCCTATATCCGTTGGTCCAGCGGTGATTGGTGGTCGGAAACGAAAGTCATCACCCGGCCGGCGTGTCCCCTTCTGAAATTGTTCGTCCAGAAGTTCAATGACCTGGACGGCGATGGGGTACGTGATACCAACGAACCGGGACTCGCCGGCGTACGCGTGAACTGGGTGGCGAGCACGGCGCAGAGCAGCTACGTCACTACGGATAGCAATGGGTACGCGTACGTGAGTGCGTTCCCGTGGGATACGTGGGTTGATCTGACGGAAGTCGTGCCGGACCATTGGGTCGCGACTACCCCCAACCCCGTACATGTGACGCTCACCAACGCCGACAAGACCGTGCTGTTCGGCAACAAATCCACACCGAATCAGCCGCCGGTCTGCCGCATCGACACCGTGCCCACAGAGGGCATTGCACCCTTGCAGGTGGCGTTCTTCGGACAGAACAGCTCGGATCCCGATGGGCAGATCGTCAGCTACGCATGGAATTTCGCCGGGTTCGGTACATCCAACGAACCGGCGACGTTCTTCACCTTCACGCAACCCGGAACGCATACCGTGAACTTAACGGTAACGGATAACGATGGACTCAGTTCGTCGTGCTCCAAACCGATCACGGTGAGCGAGCCGCCCAACCAGCCGCCGACGTGTTCCATCGCCGCCACCCCCGACCAGGGGCAGGCGCCTTTGAACGTGGCGTTCGATGCCTCAGATTCCAATGATCCGGACGGCACCATCGCGTCCTACGCATGGGACTTCGCCGGTTTCGGATCCAGCACGGCAGCGACTGACC
>CAYTIP010000174.1:0-2162 GCA_964437805.1 uncultured Gammaproteobacteria bacterium
GGGGAGGTTGGGGAAAATAAAACTGTTTGAAACGACGATGGTGCCCTTTTTCAGGATCTTCCTGAGCCGGTTCTCAAGTTTATCCATTTTCCATGGGAGCAGGTAAATGAATACCGCGTCCGCATCGGATAGATCCGCGGACCAGAAATTTTTCCAGGACGTCTTCACGCGTCCGCGGTAGGGGGAAAGCCATGTGCGCAGTGTCGTGTATAGGACCAGGAATGGATTGATTTCCAGGCCTTTGGCGACGGCTCCCTGCCGGGCCGCCAGAAACAGCAGTTTGCCGTCTCCCGAACCCAGATCGTAGACTGTCCACCCTTTTTTTATACCGGCAAGCCGGATCATGGCTTCGGAAACCGGATTGGTGGACGGCACGAACGGAGCTCCCGTGACGAATGCGATGCACAGGTAAAAGAAAAATACCGCAAAGGCAAGCTGGATGAAAAGGAATAGGTAGGAAAGGAAGATCAGCATGGTTGGTTAGGGTTGGATAACCGTGATTCTGGTAAGCTGTTTGGATCCGTCATGGTTCAATTTTTCCAGATAGATGCCTCCACCGGTATCATACGTCAATTCCAGTCCGTCGGGCGTCTCGCATTGGTCCAGGAGCCGCCATCCGCTGCGGATAAGCGTCATATCGTGCCAATACTCCCGGTCGATTGCCTCCAGTGCCGGTATCAAGCGTTCGATCTTCATATCGATGGCATCCGGCAGGGCATCGGAACGACCGGCAGTTGTCTGCGGCCGGCTATCCGTCCGTTTTTTTTGTGTGGACCTGAGAGGTCTCGAACCTCTGACCTTTCGAATGTGAATCGAACGCTCTACCGCTGAGCTACAGGTCCCTGTTTGGGTTTCACGGATTGCGGACCGATGGGATTGTCCGGATCCGTCCGCACTGGCAATTATACGGATGATGGGAGGATGAATCAATCGGTGTCTGCCTGGCGACCGAACACGGGGTTAGCCTGAGGAGGTAGCCAGATTCCGTTCATGGGACATGCCGAATGTGGTTCCGTGTTTCTTGTACATGCCCCAATAGCCTTTGCGTGCCTTTCTGTTGTTGGCCGCTGCCAGCCATGTCCGGCTGTCGTCTATCTCCTGCTTCATGGCCTGCAGATAGCTCTGGAGCTGTTCGAAGAAGTTGACATGGTACACGCCGGGATTCACGGGAACATCCATAACCGTCTTTGCGATCTCCTGACGCAGGTTTTTCACCGATTGGGAGAGCGCCTTGAGTTCATTGCGGATTTTTTCGATTTTTTCCTTCACTTCCTGATCCTCGGATCTTCGTATCGATTGCATTGACTCGGGATTGGGTCGGACGGGCGCGGGAGCTACTTCCGGTCTCCTGCCCAGTTCTATGACCTGGTTGGCGCGCAGTTCACCGGTTTTGGGGATGCCGCCGAAGAAGGATTGGACGATGTCGGCGCCGGTTTTCGCAACGACATCCTTGACGACGCTCGAACCAATGGAGGACCCGACATCCCGGAGGGATTCCAGAACCGTATCGTTGCCGTACACCGGCGTTTTCCTTTTCTGGCTTTGGAGTTGGGACATATGCTACCTCCTATACGGCATCACGTACAGGACAGGCAGGATCATCAATCGTATTGTACTACAGTGAGGCAAGGAGCTGTATTGTTTTCTGGCGTCTCAAAATGGAAGACAGGTAGTACCGCTCTTTTTCCAATCCCTCTTTCTCTTCTTTGCTCTTGGCACTGTCGATTACCTGTTGGATTTCCTTTTCCTCAACCTGTACTCCTTCTTTGTCGCCGATTTCCGCCAGTGTCAGTTCCAGGGTGATGGACCGTTTCGCTTCTTCCTGGTACTCGGCTTTCAGTGTCTCGATTGTTTTGTTGGTCGAGGCAAGGTACTGGTCCAGGGTCAATCCGAGTTTCTTCACGTCGTCCAGCATATTGGCAAGCAGTCTCGTGACTTCCTGCTCGAGGAGAACGGCGGGAAGCGAAATCTGTGTGGTTTTGTAAATCGCGTCCAGTAGTTCCTCCAAAGACGGCTGTTTACTCTTGTCGTCCTTCTTGGCTTCTTCCTGCCCCGGTACCCAGATGGCGGACTGTTTTGCGGCTTTGAGCTCCCCAATGGCCTTCCGGTAGTCTCCCAGCGTGATTGCAGGACGTTCGCAGGTAACGGCAGATACGACCCAA
>CAYTIP010000175.1:0-2147 GCA_964437805.1 uncultured Gammaproteobacteria bacterium
GCCATCAGCGGGTGGGTGGTAAGTTTCCTGAGTGTGGATTTCATAGGCGACTTATGCACTGAACCTATACCGGAACAGGGTGAACAGTGCAACAACCCCATCCTTCCAGGTGAGCTTTTTGCCATCGGTAAACTTGCGGCCGAAATAGGATATCGGCACCTCGTAGATCTGGTATCCGGCCTTGAGGACTTTGGCGGTGAATTCCGGTTCGAAGTCAAACCGTCTGGCACGGATCACCATGCCCCGGACGACTTCCCTGCGGAACAGTTTATAGCCTGTTTCCATATCCGTAATGTTCGTGTTGTAAAGGATATTGGTCATGAGGGTGACGAATTTATTGCCCAGGGCGTACACGAACATCGTGGAAAGGTGGGGGCCCAGAAACCGCGACCCATAGACGACGTTTACCTGGCTTGATTCAAACGGAGATAAGAGTGCGGCATAATCCCTGGGGCTGTACTCTAGATCCGCGTCCTGAATAATGATGATGTCCCCTGTTGCGCGTTTCAGTCCTTCCGATACCGCACTTCCTTTCCCTTCGTTCTTCTTCTTCAGGATGACCGTTACCCGCTTCTTCCATGGATCCAGTTTCTGCCGGGTTCCGTCCGTCGAGCCGTCGTCCACGACGATGACCTCTGTTTTCCATCCGTCCTGGCTCCACGCACACACGGTCTCCAGCACCTGGTCGATAGTTCTGGATTCGTTGTATACCGGAATGACGATCGATAATTTCTTCATGCGACGAACCACCCCCGGAAAAACATCGCCGAGAGGATTATGCCCAACCCCGAAAAACACGCAATAAGCACGAAACGGGCCGCTCTATTATGCACGGAACCCAGGATGAAAAAAAGAGGGGTCGCCGAGAGGATATAGCGGGGCATGGACGAAAACGTACCGGTGAGCGTGGGCATTGTCAGGCTGAGGAATGCATACAACAGATACGAGCGACGCATGCCGGCTTTCCAACCGACAGCCAGCAATCCGAACGCGCCGGCGCTCAGAATGAATTCCAGGACGGATATGAAATACGACGCCGGTGTGGGCTGAAGGAACGCGGTGAAGAGAATTTTGAGATATCTCCAGACGACCTGCGGCGGCAGAACGAATCCTCCGCTCCGGTTAGCACCGAACAGCGGCTGGATGTGGAAAAAATACAACGGGTCGCCGTTCCGCTGGAGGAGGAACAGCATATATGCCACCAGTCCCAGCGGCATAAGGCAGATGAAGAACAGATCCCGGATCCGGACGCGTTTCCCATGGGTCATGAGATACTCGGTCAGGACATAGACGAACAGCAGAACCCCAAACAGTTTCGTGGCGCTTGCGGCAATTCCCACGACCGCACACAGTGCCCACCGGTTCCGCCTTGCAAACACAAATACCAGCGTCGTGAGAAGGAAAAACAACCCTTCCGTATACACCGCGGAAAAGAAAAAGGCTGTCGGGAATGTGGCAATGAATATGAGCGTCCAAAGAGCGGTATCCGGATATTCGCGCTTGAGAAATCCGTACAGGACAACCATGCCGATGGCAAACGAACAGAAGGAGATTCCCACACCGATCCAGGATGGGGGCAACGGAAGTATTGCTCCCACGAAGCGGATGAGCAGCGGATACAGAGGAAAGAACGCTTCGCTGAACTGGAAATATCCCTCTTTGGCGATTTTCAGATAATGGATGCCGTCATGGTTGGCCCAGGGAATCGGTCCGTTGTATCCCGGGTGTTCACTGATCACGTACGGCGCTATCCACTGAATAACCGCAAGTACGGCAATCCACGCGGCAAGGAGGATCAATACGGGTTTATTTTGCTTCCAGAACGTTTGCATACGATGCCATCGTGTCGCTTGCCACCTTTTTCCAACTGAACCGGCGTATCCATGATCTACCCTTTTGGACAAGCTGCTGCCGCTCCTGTGCCGAGAGCGAGAATATTCCGGTAAGTGATGCCGTTAGGCTTGCTGGATCGGCAGGATCCATGGGGTAGGAAGGGCCGGCGATTTCCGGCAGGCTGGACGTAGTGCTTGCGATTACGGGACTGCCAAACGTAAACGATTCGATGACGGGAAACCCGAATCCCTCATACCAGGAAGGCTGGATACATACCCTGGCGTACCGGTACAAACCGGCAAGATCCTCGTCCG
>CAYTIP010000176.1:0-2126 GCA_964437805.1 uncultured Gammaproteobacteria bacterium
TTGACCAGGCCGATCGCCCGGTCGAAACGCGCAAGCGAGCTTTTCGTCGCAAACAGCTGGTAGGCCTTCATGTGCTTGGAAATACAGTGGTTGGTATGGACGTAGGGAGCGGATTCCAGTTTCTGGACGTCGATGTCGTGTCCTGCGATCTCGATATCCCATATGTCGTCGCCCTGCACGAGAAGATGGTTGTACCCCGCTGCGCGTTTCGTGTTCACGATAAGATCCAGCGCTTCGGAAAGGGTTTTGCATCCGAGTATTGCCCGGGAAACGAAACATTTGGGTACGCCGACCATTGTTTCCTGGTAGAGTTCGTTGATGCACTGCACGAGACCCCAATTGTTCAGCGAAGCGGACGTTCCGGGAAGCGACGTCGCGTAATTGAGGCCCAGGAATGTCGTTCCGTCGATGGTTGCCTTCAGGATATACAGCTCGTCCAGACTTTCGATTCCCCAGTCTTCGTTGTGGCCGACAATAGCTCCGTCGTCATTGAAGCTGACGGCTATCGTACAGTGCTCCTCTGTTTCCGCCTGTTCGCGGTCCCATTCCTTGAGGAGTTCCTTGTCGTAGGCTTCTGGACAATTGTGGAAAAAGAGATCCGCAAACGGTACCTGTGCGCCTTCCGCCATGGCAGTCAACTCCTCGATGAGCTGCGGAAATGCGGATTTGGCTGCACGGGCGAACGGTTCGGACTTGCGCCGGTAGAAGGCGTAATGGGGAATTTTTTCCTTGCGGTCCTCAATCGTCTCCTGGATTTTCCCGCGGAACATCTCCCCGATGGCGTGACCAAGGTCCTCGTGCGTGCCTTTAATTTCCAGATACGGGAATGTTCTGATCATACGGTGAATCCTCCGGTGAATGCGTTCCTGTTGTGGGCGCGATCGGACTCGAACCGATACGGTGGGTCACACCACAACATTTTAAGTGTTGCCTGTCTACCAATTCCAGCACGCGCCCATCAAGCGTATTGTACCCGATACCGCGTTGCTTTTCTACGCGCCGTGGTGTAAAAAAATAAGTGGTGGATCAATCGAATTGCCGATCGCAATTTTGCCGCGGATTGGTATAATGAACGACATGAAAAAACAGACGGCAAACCGCGTGTCGAAAAAGAAACGCACGGTTGCCCTCCTTTACCACTACGTACCCAAAGAGGTAACGAACGAATACTTCAGTCACGACCACGCACTTGTCGATAACCAGACTGACGAAATCGTGACGTACATGAAGCGCCTGTTTCTGCGGCGGGGCTATTCCGTGCAAATCATTAAAGTTTCACCGAACGATCTGTCGGAACTCAAGAATCTGAAAGCGGATTTTGTCTTCAATCTCGTGGACAGCAAGGCGATGGAGGTGAAAATCGCCAACGTGCTCAAACGGCTGAAAATCCCCCATTCCGGCTCCTCGTTCGAAGCGCTCAATACGAGCAACAACAAAATCCGCTCCAAGCGACTGTTTGAAAAGTTCGACCTTCCTACTCCCAAGTACACACTCATCAGGGTTTCCGACCGACTCAAAAGGAGCATGGTTCCCAGTACGTTTCCCGTCATTATCAAACCGGCATTCGAGCACTGCAGTGTGGGGATCACCAATAAATCCATTGCCGAGACATACGATCAGTTCAAGGCAATTATCCAACAGATGCGCAGGAAGTACCGCCAAACGCTGATTGCCGAGGAATTCACCCCGGGGAAGGAACTGCAGGTGACTGTCCTGGAACCGCCCAAAGAAACGACTGCCCTTCCCATCGCGGAAATTGCCTTCCGGGGAACCGTGAAGAATAAGTGGAATATTTACGGATTCGACGAGAAATGGAGTAAGCACCTGCCGATCTACAAAAGCTGCCACTTCATTGCACCGCCCAAGAAAATCGGCACAAATATCGACATGCAGATCAAACACGACTCGATCAAGGCGTTCTATGCGCTCGGTATGCGCGATTATGCTCGGTTTGATTTGCGCTACAATCCCAAAAAGCATAAATGGTTTTTCCTGGAGGGAAACGCCAATGCGGGATTTGATCCGGATCCCCGGGATGCCATGACCGCATCCATTCTCGCCCACGGGATGACACTGGACGATTTCGTCCTCCAAATCGTCAGAAACTCCATTACCTGATCCTCCTG
>CAYTIP010000177.1:0-2087 GCA_964437805.1 uncultured Gammaproteobacteria bacterium
CGGGTACCGGAAAAATACCGCACCCAAGCTCTGTTCGTTTGCGAAAGAGCATATCCTCTATACCGAGTCATTCGCACAGTCCTACTATACGCTGCCGAGTCATTTTTCCATGTTCACTTCCCTGTATCCTTCGACTCACGGAATGCTCGAGGTCTACGTGGATCAATTGGATCCCTCGTATATAACCCTTCCGGAAATTCTGTCGGATCAGGGATATACAACGCATTATTTCGGATCAGTGAAAAATTCGAATATGCCGCTGGATAAGGGATTCGGCCGGGGATTTTCCGTTCTTCATGACGTCGATTCAGACCGGAAGGATTTCGAGCATTCGATCGACACGTTTATTTCCGAATCCAAAGAAAAGAAAACATTCGCATTCGTCCACACCTATTTTGTCCACGCCCCGTATTTTACGGATAACCGTCCGCTGTTATTCACCCGCCAGCGTGATCCGGACATTCCGCATAGCAAGGAAGAATTTTTTTCCGAACCCCATATAAGCCGGTTCGCCGCATATCTGGAAGCATATGCAGACGATCATATCTCCACGAACGAAATGGATAACCAGATCCGATCCCTTCTTGGGCAACTTAGGACTGGAGAGGATGCGGCAGCAAGGGAGCGGATACTCCGCGATCTGATAAGGAAAAACCCGACATTCGATTACCCATATCAGATGTATGTGTTTGACCATATGTACAGGGATAAGACCGACTATTCGCGGGCGCTGTACGATCAGCGGATTGCCGAATTGGACGAATTCGTTCCGTCGGTACTTGAGCGTGTGTTGCGGGAAGTGGGAAACAATACAATTATTATCGTTACCTCGGACCACGGCGAATCGTTTATGGAACACGGTTCCGCCGCCCACAGTTCGCTCTATGCGGAAGTCCAGCGTGTACCGCTGATCATGTATATTCCGGGTAAACGGAATATTTCCGTTACTTCCCTTTTCCAGGGGATCGATCTGCTTCCGACCATTCTTGACATAGTCGGCATCGGGTTTGATGCGGACAGGATCGAAGGAAAAAGCATGGCGTGTCTTGCGGATTGCCCTGATTGGTATACGCATCCCTACATCATTTCGGAAATGTTCAAAGACGGGAAACATGCGGTTCTTTATGTAGATTCCCGCTGGAAACTGTATGTCCACTCCGTAACCGGATCCGATTTGGAACGGAAGAACTCCATTGAGCTTTTCGATATCATGAAGGATCCCGGTGAATTGCAGAATCTGTCAGCCGGAAATCCAGGTGTCGTTTCGTCGCGGTTGAATAGCATCCGGAAGTTCCTGAACCGACGGAAACCGGCCGTTACTGTATTCCCCGCTTCATCGCCGAGCGATGAAGATATTCGGAAAGAACGCCAACAGAAAATCGAATATTTCCATTATTGACGGGCTCATGAGCAGGACGTGCCTTATGGTTTGGCGTCTTTCGGTTCCGATGCCAGATCCGGCCTGCGATTGGCCGTTACCTCTGCCGCCCTCTCGCGGCTCCAGAAAGCGATTTTTTTTGGATCTCCCGAAAGAAGGACATCGGGTACATCCATGCCGCGGTAGGTACGTGGTGCGGTGTATTGCGGTCCTTCCAGGAGGTTTGGATCGGTAAACGATTCGGTAATCGAACTTACCTGTTTGCCAAGTACTCCGGGAATAAGCCGGACCACGCTGTCCACGATTACCATTGCGGCCAGTTCCCCGCCCGTGAGGATATAATCGCCGATCGAGTACTCAAGATCCACAAGTGAACGGATCCGTTCGTCGATACCTTCATACCGGGGGCACAGGAAGATCAGATGATCCCTACGGGATAATACCGTGGCGTCCTTCTGTTTATAGGGCATTCCCTGTGGATCAAGCAGGATGACGGACGTCTCGGTATCGGGGTATCGGGCACGTGCTGCCTGGATTGCGCGATCCGCGATATCCACTTTCATGATCATCCCTACCCCGCCACCGTAGGGTTTATCATCCACGGTTTTGTACGAATCGGCGGCAAACGTACGGATATCCAGAAACGATATATCCACGAGCCCTTTTGTGATTCCTCTATGTATGATCGATTCGTCGAATGGACCGGTGA
>CAYTIP010000178.1:0-2080 GCA_964437805.1 uncultured Gammaproteobacteria bacterium
AACCGGCATTGCAGCCAATGAATCGCTGTGGAAGGCTGTTGATGCCGTCCGGCTCACACAGACGGCGCCCGCCGCCTGCTACAGGGAACTGGCCGACAGGATTGAATTCCCGGACATCCCCTATTTCGCCAAGCTCCGTGATGCGATGCGTATCTGGTCCGGATTGTTTGCCTAAAGGGGATATGGAAACGCATGCTTCTGTGTTGGTGACTGGCGGGAGCGGGTATATCGGCGCTCCCACAGCACATGCCCTTGCCCGGGTTGGATATGATGTCACCGTCTTTGATCTCCGGCCGCTCCACCAGGCACCGGGATACCCTGCTGTCCGGTATATAGAGGGAGATATCCGGAATCCCGATTCGCTTGCCCGGGTGATGGCGCTTGCCCACCCTGCCGTTGTTGTCCATCTTGCGGCAAAAACATCGGTCGTCGAATCGGAAACCCATCGTGAAGACTATTCCCAGACCAATAGCGAGGGAATCAGACAGGTGTTGCTTGCAATGCGGTCCGCAGATTGTCCGGCATTGGTGTTTGCCTCATCGGCCGCCGTGTACGCCGCATCGAACCGTCCGTTGGAGGAAGATTCCCCCTGTTCACCCGTTAGTCATTACGGAAAGACGAAACTTGATGGAGAATCCCTGATCCGTTCGACTCCGGGATTGGCAAGCATCATACTTCGTTATTTCAATGTTTCGGGAGCTACGGAAGACGGACTGTTCGCCGAACCGATAGACGGAAATGCCAAATTGATCCCATCGGTCATCCGGGCGCTGCGGGATGCCACACCGTTTCGGGTATACGGGAACGGATATCCCACGCCGGACGGGACGGCAGTCCGGGATTTTATCTCCCTTGACGATGTGGTGCGGGCGAATTGTCTGGCTGTGGCATCCGTGCTTCGGGACAGACAGTCGGCAACGATGAATATCGGCAGCGGCCATGGGAGCAGTGTCCTGGAAGTGGTGAAGGCAGTCGGGGAATTGGGATCAGGGTCCGTCACGCTCACCCATGAGCGATCCAGGAATGAAGCCGCATCATCCATTGCGGCGATAGAGAAGGCTGCATCGGTTCTGGGTTGGAGTCCCCCCGCAGACGGTCTTCAGGGTATTATCGGTGGCCTCTTGCGGTTTTATAGAATACCTCATCAAGCGAAGGTATTCCCCGGGGATAGAGTTGGTTGACCTGCGAACGGTAGCATCCGATAACACGATTTTTCCGTGGATCGTGCGGAATGCGGGCTGTCTCACGGTATCCGGACAAATCCAACACCGTTTCCGATTGATAGGCATACGGCTGGTCAAGCCAATACACGGCGGCGTTCCCAAGTCTGCCGACAACCCGATGAATGATGAGATGGTCGGCATGCTTCCCTACGCCCAGCGGCGCGCAGAGGATGTCCGACGGTTTGCTTATGCCTTTGATGTCCGCATACAGCCGGTCCATGAGTACTCCGTCCTCGCTTCTCACTTCTCCGGAAAACAGCGCAGCGTGCGACGGGTAGAGCAGTCTGCCTGACGGGTCAGTCCGGAACCCTCCGTCTACATATTCCAAGTGACGGAAGTCGACTCCCAACCTCTTCATTGCCGCCCGATCCTCTTCCCGGCGTTTCCGGGCAAAGGAATTCCTGGTCAGACACCCGGATTTGAGAAGGTACTTCCTGCTGTCCCAGGAAATTGGTCCCGCGCCGAACCCGGTGAAGACGGTAATCACGATGATGTCGACTTCCCGTGCTTTCAGTCTGAGGAGAAATGCAGCGGCCGAGAGGACGGCATCGTCCATGTGGGGAGAGATGACGATATGTCTCATGGTCGTGTGTATTGTATAGCAAACGTTCCGGCGGTTACAGGAACAATAGGATTGCTATTGGTATAATAGTACAAATCCGATACGTATGATGCGCTACTTGCGGACCCATGCCTTGCCCCTGTTGTTTTTCACCATGCTCACGGCGGGTCTTTGCGTGGGAGACGGTCAGCAGATGCCGGTCGATCTGATTGCGTCCGGTGGGACGCTGCTCTTGTTTGGCGTGGCTGTGCTCTTTTGGAAACGGGAGCGGCCGTTTCCCGTATTCCTTGTCGTT
>CAYTIP010000179.1:0-2009 GCA_964437805.1 uncultured Gammaproteobacteria bacterium
GTCCGCATATCCCTTGGATAGGGTGAATGTTCCCAGCATGATGCGCCGTTTTGCCTCGGCTCCGAAGTTTGACCGGTCGAATCCGTACCGGATTCCGTCATACCTGCCCAGGTTGCTGGATACCTCACCGCGTTGGATAACCGTATAGACTCCGATTGCAAAATCCGGATTGAAAATCGTTCCTGCTTTTGGCTTGTCCGAAAGCGGAACCTGCGTGACGACCGCTCCGTGGGACCGGAACAGTTGGGCGGCTTCAAGAACAGCCGTCTCCACCGGCGTTCCCTTGAGTTTCGGGTGGTCGATATAGCAAACGCCGATCCGCATACCGCGGATGTCGGTTGAAAGGGCTTTTGTGAAGTCAGGGACACGAGCGTCGTTCATGGTGGCGTCGTACGGGTCTTTTCCGGCAATGGTACCCAGGAGGAGTGCTGCATCTTCCACTGTTTTGGCAATCGGCCCCGGACTATCCAGCGAAGAACCCATGGCAACGACACCCGCCCTGCTGACCCGTCCGTACGTGGGTTTCAATCCGACGACACCGCACCATGCTGACGGTTGGCGGATGGAACCGGCTGTTTCCGATCCGATCGCGGCCAGACACATATCAGCTGCAACGGCAGCCGCGCTGCCACCGGATGAACCTCCCGGCAGATGATCTGGATTCCGCGGATTTTTCGTGACACCGAAATCGGACGTTTCCGTACTGGATCCGTGCGCCCAGGCATCCATATTGGTCTTCCCGATGATTACGCCGCCTTTGGCCATCAGCCGCGATGTAACGGTCGATTCGTACGGGGGCATGAAACCCCGCAGGACATTGGACGATGCCGTTGTGGCAAGTTCCCGTGTGAGGAAATTATCCTTTACGGCAATGGGCAACCCGCCAAGCGGGAGATTTCCCATCACATCGGCTTTTTGTCCGGCCTGTTTGTCCAGGGCGAGATAGATGTTCAGTGACGGATTTTTCTCCTCGATCTCCTTCTGTACATCGCGGTACAGGTCGGGAACCGACAGTTGACGGTTTCTGATCAAGTCGAGTGCCTTGGTGAGGGTGAGCGTATTGAGTGGCATATCATTTATCCAGAATCTGCCCGACGACGAAATAGCCATTGTATGAACGCGCTGCGTTGCGAAGCGCCTCTTCCTGCGTGAACATGCGGGATTCGTCAACGACATCCTCCCGTGCGACATTCATGAGCCCCGTCACCTGATGGGTAGGCTCGACAGCAGACGTATCCACACCGGATAACTGGTCTACAACCTGCATGGTTGTCGTAAACCCTTTCGCGAGTTCTTCGGATTCCTCGGGACTTACGGGAATAGCGGCAAGGGTAGCGATGTGGGAAACGGTATCGGAAGAAAACGAAACAGACGATTGCATACTGCATTCATTCTACCGTAAAATATGCCCATGCGACAATACCAACTCACCTACCAACAGATGATCGACGAGAACAAGGAACTATTCGATGCATTTTTCGAAATCCACGACGCATATACCAAAGATCCGTCGGCAAACCAGGCCAAATTCAACGAGATCGGCAGACAGATCCAGGACATCATTCACGATTACGAACGCAGACTCTGCGGAAAAACGGAAAGCGGCATGTACAGCAAATTCTCCGGCAACCTATCGGAAAAATTCTGGGGACTCCTCAGGAAGGATTTCCCGAAAATAGACTTCGTGGGCGTCATCGTGAAGTAAGATCTGCTTCTCCTGCAGAATGTTACCGGGTCAACCGGTCCACCATGTGTTCGTGTGCCAGCCATTCTTCCCGGTCATCCAGCGGTTTGAGGGGAACGGGTTTCCGGTATTTGACCTCCAGTGCCTTGCCAATCAGCCAGTCGGCGATATGCGGATTCTTGGAAAGCAGCGGCCCATGGGAATACGTTGCGATCCAGTTGCCCGATACTGCCCCTTCCGATCCGTCTTCTCCGTTATTCCCATACCCGACCCGGACGGTACCCAGACGCCTGGTCCCCGGTCCCAGGTATGTCCGACCACCATG
>CAYTIP010000180.1:0-1969 GCA_964437805.1 uncultured Gammaproteobacteria bacterium
GCAGAAGGTCGAATACCTGACGTCGGAAGGATTAAAGAAAGGCACCGGGGAAGTGGCGACGATTTCCGGCAGTTTCCTCGTCCAGAAGGCGCTGGTCTACGATATTTCCATCACCACCAGGATGCAGGGCCAATGGCCCAAGGCGATTACGGCGTTCAAACGGAACATTCTCCTGGGAAGCGGCCTGTCTTCCCTCTCTGTTGCCGCAGATGGGGACTACCACCGGATGCTCGGGGAGACCGGTCTGTTGGGAGCCGTTGCATTTCTGGGAATCCTGGCTACGGCATTTGTCGTATTCTTCCGGACCCGGGACCGGGTGGAACCCCTGACGCGCGCGCTTGCCGTTGGCGTATTTGCCGGCGTCGTGGGACTGCTGTTTAACGCAGTACTTATCGACGTGTTCGAGGCATCCAAGGTTGCCTTCAACCTGTGGATCATTCTCGGGTTTACGATGGCGGCGCTGGTTGCCAAGCACCCGACCCGCGTAGATTATTTCGGGCTGCTCAAACGGATCTTCACGCATCCTGTCGCGTACATGGCATATTTGGAGCTTGCGGTATTCCTGGTCTGGGGTGGCGCGCTGTTCATGTATTTCCTGGGTGACGACTTCACCTGGACGCGGTGGGCGGCGGTCAGTTCTCCGGGAGATGTGCTGGGGTATTTCACCCGGGCGCAGGGATTTTTCTACCGGCCGATCCCCAAGCTGTGGTATTTCCTGTTGTTCTCGGTGTTCTGGCTCAAGCCGTTTTCCTACCATCTGGCGTCACTGGGCCTCCTGTCCGTTATCGTTGTTTTCCTGTACCGGTTCCTGAGGGGTGAGAAGATTCCCTGGTGGATGGCACTGACGGCTGCTATGGTCTTCATCACGCGCCCAATACTCCACGAAAACATGTTCTGGATTTCCGGACACAGCAGTCTTCTGTCCGCCGCGTTTCTCATGGGTTGTCTTATACTTTTCCAGATGGTGTGGAATGGCATCAAACGGCCATGGAATGTAGTATGTGTACTCTTTGCGGTTCTTAGCCTGTTTGCATCCATGCTCTCCTATGACGGCATGCTGGTGGCCCCGCTCATTATTTCGTTCCTTGCCGTATTCCTGAGAAGGAAGGATAAGCGGTATTGGCTCCTTCTTCTTATGATTCCGCTCTATTATGCGATCCGGACGTCTGCGGGCGCGGTCAATCCATCCGGCGACTACGGATACCGGGTAAGTACGTTCCCGGTTAATGCCCTGGGTAACACCGTTTCGTATGTACTGGGGTACTTCGTGGGCCCGTGGGCGTTGGAGTCCGTCTTCGGCATGCGCGCCGTACTCCGGCAGTATTTGATACTCGTCACCATCGGCGCAACGGGTGTATTGTTCGTCGGTGCTGCGTTGGTATTCCGGGCGCGTTCCACGATACGCCGATATCGGGACGCATTCCTGTTCATGGTTGCCTTCCTCTTGTCCCTTGCCGCATATGCGGGACTGGGCAATGCCAGCGAACGGTACGCGTTCATTCCGTCCCTGTTCCTGACCATGGCGCTCTCAAGCGCCGTTTGGGTCTGGTGGAAGTCCCACCGTCCGTTTATGGCAAAGGTACTTCTTGCAGGATTCGTCCTTCTCCTGGTGGTAACCGGAGTGAAGGAAGTGCGCAAACTGGAGGGAGAGTGGAAAAAGGCCAGTGATATCGCCCAGAATTCGCTGCTTGCCATCAAGCGGGAAGCATATCCACCCAAGGACGATCTCACATTCTTTTTCGTCAATCCGCCCAGTAGGTACGGACGGGCATGGATTTTTCCGGTGGGTTTGAACGACGCGCTATGGCACATGTTCCGGGACAACCTCTACAGCGTATCCGTCGTCCCGTCGATCAAAGCAGGATTCGATGCCCATTACAAGGGAACGCGGTACATCTACGTGTTTGAAGACTACGTACTCAAGCGCGGAATGGTGCGGCCGGTCGATTAATCCGTATGGAATATCTGA
>CAYTIP010000181.1:0-1949 GCA_964437805.1 uncultured Gammaproteobacteria bacterium
ACCCGCTGGTCGACGGACAGGGAAACTTCGGCTCCATCGACGGCGACCCGCCGGCCGCCATGCGGTATACCGAATGCCGGATGGCAGCAATTGCCTCCGAAATGCTTCTGGATATCGAAAAGAATACGGTCGATTTCACGCCGAATTTCGACAGTACCACGGATGAACCGGTTTACTTACCCGCCAAACTACCAAACCTGCTCCTCATGGGAAGCGAAGGCATCGCTGTGGGTATGGCTACCAAGATTCCGCCGCACAATCTGGGCGAAGTCGTGGATGCCCTGGTGTACATGATCGGCAAACTGACCCTCACGCCGCTTCCCGAAACGAAAGAGGATAAAGCAGAGCACCATGACGCGTACCACCGCTCGAACCTGAGCTTTAACGTGACGCTCGAGGAACTCATGCAGTTTATCCAGGGTCCGGACTTCCCAACAGCAGGCGCCATTTACGATATCAACGAAATCAAGTCTGCCTACGGCACAGGAAAAGGAAAAATCGTCGTCCGTGGAAAAGCGGAAATCGAGGACATCGGCTCCGGTAAATCGGCCATTGCCATCACCGAACTGCCATACCAGGTCAACAAGGCCAATCTGGTTGCAAAAATCGCCGATCTGGTGAAGGAAAAACGTCTCGAGGGGATTTCCGACCTGCGGGACGAGTCCGACCGTCACGGCATCCGTATTTACGTCGAACTCAAGCGGGATGCGCACCCCAAACAGATTCTCAACAATCTCTACAAGTATACCGACCTGCAGACGACATTCCCGGCAAACATCGTCGCGCTCGTGGACAACACCCCCCAGACCTGCACCCTGAAACAGATTCTGGAGGAATACCTCAAACACCGGCACGACGTCATCAGAAGAAGAAGCGAATTCGAACTTGCGGAAGCCAGGAAGCGCGAACACATCCTGGAAGGACTGAAAATCGCCGTTGACCACATCGACGAGGTCATCGCAATCATCAAAAAAAGCAAGGATGCCGACGAAGCAAAAGCCAACCTTATGAAACGCTTCGGCCTGTCCGATATCCAGACGACGGCTATCCTGGATATGCAGCTCAGACGCCTGGCCGCCCTGGAACGCGAAAAGATCGAGGACGAACTCGCTCTCGTGCGGGAGACGATCGCATACCTCACTGACCTCCTTGCACACCCGGAGAAGATGTTCACGGTCATCAAGGAAGAAATCATCAAACTGAAGGAAAAATACGGCGACACCCGCAAAACCCGCGTGTTCAAAAGCAAAGTCGGCGAATTCTCCGACGAACAGTTGATCCAGAACGAAGATGTCATCATCACGATGAGCGAATCCGGCTACATCAAACGGGTTCCAAGAACGACCTTCAAAATGCAGGAACGCGGCGGCAAGGGTGTCATCGGTATGACGACAAAGGACGAGGACGCGATCGACCGGCTGGTCGCGGCCCAAACGCACGACAACCTGCTGTTCTTCACGGATAAGGGAAAAGTATACCAGGTGCGCGTGTGGGATCTTCCCGAGGGCACACGGCAATCCAAGGGACAGGCAGTCGTCAACCTCATCAATATCGAATCGACCGAACGGGTTACGTCGATGCTTTCCTATACGCTCAAACGCTCAGAACAGAAGGAACAGGGCATCGACTACATCATCATGGCGACCAAAAAAGGCGTCATCAAAAAATCCCGGGTATCCGAATACGAGAACATCAGGAGAAACGGTCTCCTGGCAATCAAACTTGAAGCCGGTGATGAGCTTGCATGGGCGAAACTCTCGGGCGGAGACAACGAGCTCCTGCTGGTTACCCACGAAGGCAAGTCCATCCGGTTCCGCGAAGACGAAGTGCGTGCGACCGCCCGGGACACCATGGGGGTACGCGGCGTACTCCTCACCGGAAATGATTTCCTGGTAAGCATGGACGTCATCACCAACGAAAACAAGAAAGCGGATTTCCTGACACTCATG
>CAYTIP010000182.1:0-1945 GCA_964437805.1 uncultured Gammaproteobacteria bacterium
TTCCCGCCGTCACCGCCGTCGGGACCTCCTTTGGCCGTTCTCCCGTCCCGGAGGAAGGTAGCAGCACCGTTCCCACCATTTCCCGCCTGAACCGATACTTCGACTTCGTCTACCAGCATAGACCGTATTGTACCATCTTACGGACAAAGAGCTTCCTTGGCGGCTTTTGGTAATCCTTTGAGATGCGCTTCGTATTTGAGCGCCTCGCTTTTCGTCCCGAATTCCTTCGTATATACGAGCGAAAAACCGGAAAACATCCGCATATACTTGGCGGCTTTCGCATTTTTCGCCGCATGCTGTTTCAGACGACGCGCGAGATTGTTTGTCTGGCCGACGTACAGGGTATTTCCCGAAGTGCGAAGCATGTACACGATCCAGACCATGACGTGGGCTAGAAGCTGCAGCCCTTGGAGGCAAGGAAATTTCTCACCGATGACTGCGGATCCTGTTTGAGGATAAACCGGGCAAACGCACTGTCATCGGCTATTGACGGGCTTTCCGCACGCTGTCTGGTAAAGAATGTCCGGAAATTATCCCGGTAATCCCCGTCTGTGAGATACAGATACCACTGGGTCAGCAACGCCTGTTTGCAGGTGCTTGATTCTGGATAGCTGTGGGACAATGCGGCAGGCGCGAAATGCGCGTTAAACTCGACCAGCTCTCCGACCACGTCTGCTCCCTGTGCATTCTTCTGGCGCGTTACCGTCCCCGGACCGCAGGCAAGGTCAGCGCCGTATATGGAGAACAATCCCGCGACCTGCTCGTTGAACCAGGATTCCATGACGGTTGCTTTCGTTTCCGACTGGCCGGCACGATTAAGCATGTGCGCGGTTTCATGGGCGAAAATCATATTCGAATAGCAGTCCTTCGGATAATGGGAGAGATAGGAGAACCGCTTGTTGTCGGTCTTTCTCAACACCGGCCGTGCGTCGGACAATTGCGGTCCGATGGCGGAAACGGGAATGATGCTGGCGAAATACCCCCTGCTGCATCCCTGCACCTGTTCCGTTGATCCCGGATTGTGGCAGACCGAATCCGATTCACCGATACTGCTCAGTCGGTAAAACAGATAGGGGTAGGGTCTCGTATCCTTCACATAACTCACATCCGAAAGTCCGTATGCGGACAGGAAATTGGGAAGGGCGATCTGGTCCATGAAGCGGACGGAATTGTACAGGTCCCTGAGGTAATTCGCGTCCCCATCCATTTTCGCGGGCGCATCGAAAACCGACCGCTCTCCGTACAGGACGATCCTGTCGTATGATCCCTGATTCATGCTGACTTCCAATTCATTGGCATTCGTCCTGAACAGGTTGAGGCACAATGGGTTGGACCGGGGGAACTCCCGCATTGCATACAGCGAAGAACAGTCGAGTACGCGGTTGAGGGCGGTTTCGGAAGGTTTGGGATAGGTATACCCCTTTGCATCCGTCGGGTTGATGAGCCGGTCGATTTCCGCATCCGACATCGGCGGCTTGAGATAGTGGATGACGTCAAATGTCGTTATCCCCATCATCCCCAGCGAACGACCGAAAACAAGGAATCCGAGAACAGCAAGAATCAGAAGAAGAGGCAAACAACTACTCTTTTTGGCCGTCGCTCCGGTAGGGCGGGATACCGTTTGTTTCGCCATATATTCATGCTACGACGTTTTTTTGCCCCTGTAAAGACAGATAATTTCCACTTCCTCCACCTGTGCAGGGAGGGTCACCGGGTGCCCAGAAGTGCCGCCAGCAAGGCCTTCCTACCGGTTCTGGTTTTGGCACTGTAGGGAATGACCGGAACTTCCGGATACTGCTCCTTCATCGCGGATGCCGCTGCGGCAATGTCTGCCGCTTTCAGTTTGTCGGTCTTGTTTGCGGCGATGACAAACGGGATGCCCTCGCTTGTTAAGAGTTGTGCCATCTCATGGTCAAACGGCGTCATGCCAACATTGGCATCCACG
>CAYTIP010000183.1:0-1896 GCA_964437805.1 uncultured Gammaproteobacteria bacterium
AAAGACAGATTAACCCTTCATGATGGTCCTTCAGCACGTCCCAGTCGATCCGGGGTTTGTAGTAGAACCCTTCCAGATATGCGATCGAAACGAGCTTCATGAGGTTTTTGTAGCCCGTGAGGTTTTCGGCCAGAAGGACAAGATGGTACGGATCGGTGTCCATCTTCCCTTCCTTATCAAGTCTGCTTCTTCTGGCGATATAGGTTTCCACGCCCAGAATCGGCTTGATGCCGGCGGCAATCGCCTTGAGATAGAATTTGAAGATACCGTACATGGATCCGTGGTCCGTTACGGCGATACTGTCCATGCCCAGGGATTTTGTGTAATCGATGAGCGGATCCAGCTTCCCCAATCCGTCCAGAAGGGAGTATTCGCTGTGGACATGCAGGTGGACGAAATCAGCCATAAATGCGTTCGGTTATCCCGTTTTCAGAAGCCGCAGCAATTCGTCGGTAATGCGGGCCGCTTCTCCCTTTCCTTTCAATTCGCGCTTCACCTGCCCCAAAAGGAACATCAGCGCACTTTCCTTCCCGTTGCGGAAATCGGCGACCCCGGCAGTTTCCCGCGTTACGACGCGCTCACAGGCGGCACGGATGACGAATTCGTCCACATTATTATCCTCGTGCTTCTTTCTGATTGCGGTTAGGAATTCGAGCGGAGAAACATGGGTGTTGCCTTTCGCCTGGT
Source organism: uncultured Gammaproteobacteria bacterium (assembly GCA_964437805.1). GTDB lineage: Bacteria > Patescibacteriota > Microgenomatia > UBA10105 > UBA927 > UBA10108. The sequence continues at coordinate 688 of CAYTIP010000183.1, forward strand.
TGATTTTCGCATTTGCTACCGTTTTGGGCGTCAACATGCTGAATTCGTCATTCCCCTCAAGAAGCGAGATGCAGGATTCGAAATAGTCCGCATCTTGGGGTGTTTCGATGAGGACGCTGATTTCCGCGTCTCCCAATCCGTACTCACGCTTCCACCGATCCCGCTTGGCATCCGGCAATTCCGGAAGCGAATCCTTCAGTGACTGGATCTTTTGCGGTTCAAAGCGGAAGGGTGGAATATCCGGCTCCGGGAAATACCGGTAGTCGGCTGCCGTTTCCTTGCTGCGCTGGGATACCGTTGAACTGTTCGCTTCCACATATCCGCGGGTTTCCTGTTTGGGGATGGATCCTTCCTCGATAATACCGATATGCCGCTGTATCTCGTAATCGATCGCACGTTTCACAAACGAAAACGAATTGATATTCTTGACCTCTACCTTATAGGGAGGCAGTTCACCCGTAAACGGCCCTTTGAGGACGGAAATGTTTGGCTCCAGTCGCATGGATCCTTTCTCCATATCCGCATTGGATATCTCCAGATATCGGATGATCTGGTGTAGTTTCTTCAGAAATGCCTTTGCCTGTTCACCGCTTCGGACATCCGGCTCTGTCACGATCTCAACAAGCGGCACGCCGGAACGGTTGAAATCAACAAGCGTTACTTTGTTTCCGTCAACCGTGGTATGCATAAGCTTCCCGGTATCCTCTTCCAGATGCACGCGGTGGATTCGGACATCGCCTTCGGGGAGTGTGATAATGCCGTTTCGGCAAAACGGCTGATCGTATTGGGAAATCTGGTATCCCTTGGCAAGGTCGGGATAGAAATAATTCTTTCTGTCGAATTTGGACAAGTCGGCAATTTCGCATCCCAATGCCAGACCCAGCTTCAGCGCCCAGTCAATAGCCTTCGCGTTGGGCACGGGCAATCCTCCGGGCAACCCCAGGCACGTCGGACAGGTGTACATATTCGGTTTGGGCGCATAAAACGGATCATTCCGGCATCCGCAGAACATTTTGCTTTCGGTAGCCAGTTCAACATGGATCTCCAGGCCGATAATAGGCGTGTACGTCGTATCCATAGGTTATTGGGTCCTCCAGGGATTCCAGTGTGTGAGTGTCTCGAACGTGTGTCCCAACCGGATTACCGTCTCCTCATTCCATTGTTTGGCGATGATGTTGAGACCAAGATACAGATTGCTCGCAGTGTCCC
>CAYTIP010000184.1:0-1878 GCA_964437805.1 uncultured Gammaproteobacteria bacterium
CCCGTTGGTTCAGTTTCGGACGGAACGAATACATCGGTATCCACAGGCGGATAGAGGATTGTGGAATCCCGATGGTAATATGTCCGGATCCGCTCCTGTACCCGCCTGGAAATGCCCACATACACATCGGGGCGGGAGCTTGCCACCAGATCCCAGGAGCGCAGGGTCGGCAAGAGTGTCCGGAACACCCGCCGCACCAGACCATGGAACAGTCCGAATCCGGTATCCCGTGCATACAGCTCTGCACCGGTCCAGAGATAACGCGTCGGGGTAAGGCAATAGCAAAGATGCAGGGTTTCCGGTTTCGTCACAAGTCCCTTTGCTTCCGCGGATGTCACGGAAATAACCAGATCGAATCCATCAAACGACAGGGATTCGAAGGCAAATGGCGTGAGCCACGCAAACCATTCGTGATGCCGTCTGGCAAACGGGATGTGCTGCATGAACGTCGTCTTCACCCGGAATACGCGTGCCCACGGGGCACCTTTCGGGTCATACACAGCAGTGTACAGGGGCGCCTCGGGAAAACATTCATGGAGCGCGGTGAGCACCCGCTCCGCTCCCCCGATCTTATTCACCCGGTCGTATACCAGTGCGACGTTCATACGCTGACGGATTGCGATGTTTCGTAGGCCGCGAGGGTTTGCTCCACCATGGTATCCCAGCGGAACCGGGCAAGAGAGTTGTCCGAATTCCGGACGGCTTTTGTCCGGCCAAAAGAAACCGTCCGGGAAAGCGCTTCACGGATGCGGGAGGCAAACGCCGTCCGGTCCGTGGGGTCCACGTACGTGGGGATGGTACCGAGGATTTCATGGAATACGGGGATGTCCGAGCAGATGACCGGTGTCCCCAGGGACGCGGCTTCCAGCGCAGGCAATCCGAATCCTTCCATGAGCGAGGGCATCACCAATACTGCGGCATGGGTATACAGGCGGGTTAGTTCCGGATCCGTGACATGGTTCATAAACACGGTCCTGCCTTCCAGCCCCTGCTCTCTGATGGATTCCCTTACTCTGTGGTAGAACGGGTCGTCCTTCCCCACGAATACCAGATACCCCGGCTTCTTCCCTTCCCCTATCGCCTGTCGGAATGCGTCGACCAGTAAATCCAGATTCTTGTGCGGGTACGCATTACCCACGTAGAGGATATACGGAGCGTCCGGAATGGCTAAATCGGATACGTATCCTTGTCCCCTCGCGCTTTCTTGGGCAAGAAGCGCCGTATCAACGCCTTCGTACGTCACGCGGATCTTCCGGGGGTTCACCCGGAAATGCTCCAGTATTTCATCCTTCACTGCATTTGAGGGTGTGAAGATAACGCGGGCGTTCCGTATTCCCAGGGAAAGGACGATCCGGTAGCCGAGTTTACGCACAAGATACAGGGGGTACGGCAGAGTTGTTGCTTTCCCGGTCGTGACATGCAGTATCGTGAGATCATGGACGGTGAGGGCAAGTGCGCCGGGGTACAACACGGGAGCGTTGAAATACGGCACATGGACAAGATCAAGGCGGTCTTTGAGAAACAGGAACGGCATGACGATCTGCTCGGCTATGGTGTGCCAATGGACTGTCGCCAGGCGCTTCTCCCACCGGCTGTTGGGAATGGGGAATGCATCGTACGCAGTCCGGGTGAGATACACAACGTAGCGGTTCTTCGTATCCGTTTCCTGCAGTCCGGCAATCAGGTTCCGGATATACCGGCCGACCCCGGTTTCGTTGATGAGCCGCGCATCGATACCGATTTTCATATCAGGTGAACCTCATGACCAGCAGTTTCACGGCGATTGCCAGATAGACAAGACGTGTCACGATAAACCCGTACCGCGCCTCGTAGTGCTTCCGGTAGAAGAGCCGCATGGTTTCCAGGAAATACTGCTGG
>CAYTIP010000185.1:0-1869 GCA_964437805.1 uncultured Gammaproteobacteria bacterium
TCACCCTTCTCAATTACCTTCAGGATGCGGCATCGCTTCACGCCTCGACCCTGGGTTTTTCGGTGAAAGACCTTCGTGAGAAAAACGCCACATGGATGCTTTCCCGCTACCATATACTGTTTTTTTACTACCCTGTGCTTGGTGATGAAGTTCGTGTTCGTACCTGGAGATCCGCCTGTGAGGGGTATTATGCTCTGCGGGACTTCGAAATTCTCGACGTACACGACAATCCCGTCTGCGTCGCAACCAGTTCCTGGGTGGTGCTCAACCTTACGACAAAACGTCCGGTCAGGGTCGAGTCGGTTATCGGAGATTTTCCTTGCCTGGAGCGACGTGCCCTGTCTGACGAGTTTCCTCCCTTGCCGAAACTCGAAACATACACACGTGAACTTCCGTTCAGGGTCCGGTCTGTAGACGTGGACCTGAACAGGCATGTCAACCATGCGGTCTATGTGGAATGGGCGCTGGAAGCCGTTCCTTCCGGGTTCCTTATGGACAGGCTTCCGTATGATGTGGAAATATCATATCGAGCCGAAGCAATACTGGGCGATCGAGTTCTTTCCCGCTCTTCGGAAATCGACTCGTCGGATTCAGGCGCCTTTCTTCATCAACTGGTTCGAGACGGTGACGGCAGGGAATTGACCCGCCTGAAAACCGTCTGGCGTTCCACCCCGTAAAACGGACATATTTTTTCTTTGACAAGGCGAACACCGTGGAACAGTGGAAAAGAAGTCTCGCAACGTGCATTACCAATCCCGAGGAGTTGGCGGAATATTTTTCCTTTGATCCGGCCCCACTCAGGGCGGTGGTAGAAAAATATCCCATGCGCATTTCTCTCCACTATCTCAGCCTGATGCACGGGGCCGGCGATCCCGTCTGGCGCCAGTGTGTGCCGGATCCTCGTGAGCTGGAGGATGACGGCCTGGAACCCGATCCTCTCCATGAAGAATTCCTGAGCCCTGTGCCGCGCCTCATCCATCGATATCCCGATCGGGTTGTTCTTCTGGCCGGCTCACAATGCGCCGTATACTGCAGATTCTGCATGCGAAAAAGGGCGACAGGCTGTCCCGCTGGAGTATCGGGGCAGGAAGGACTCGAAGATGCTTTCCGCTACATAGAGGAAACGCCGGCACTACGGGATGTGATCCTTTCGGGCGGGGATCCGATGCTGCTTGGTGATGATGAACTGGAGGATGTGCTGCTCCGGATACGACGAATACCCCATGTGGAGATTATTCGGATTGGAACCAGGGTGCCCGTCACCCTTCCGGACAGGATAACTCCCCGCTTATGCCGAATGTTGAAGCAGTTTCATCCTCTCTATGTCAACACCCACTTCAATCATCCGATCGAAATAACCGCCGAGTCCGCTGATGCCTGCTCCCTTCTCGCTGATGCCGGTATCCCATTGGGAAATCAGACCGTCCTGCTGCGGGGGGTAAACGACGATCCGGAAACCATGAAGCGTCTGATGCAGAAACTCCTGATGATCCGGGTTCGTCCCTACTATCTTCACCAGATGGATCTCGTCCGGGGGGGAGGGCACTTCCGCACCGACGTGAAAAAGGGAATGGCGGTAATGGCCGGTCTCCGCGGGCACACCTCGGGAATGGCCATTCCTTACTATGTGATAGACGTGCCGGGAGGAAAGGGAAAGGTCCCGATTTTGCCGGATTCGGGTCGTTTTGTTGGTGATCATCTGATTTTACGAAACTATCGGGGCGAGGAAATTCCGTATCCGGTCTCGGTTGATTCGGAGTTTACAACTCTTCCGGAGTGAAGGCGACTACTTCGTCGATTGAGGAGGCTCCGAGCAGCAGCATTACGAGACGGTCCATGCCGAAGGCGATTCCGGCGGAAGGAGGCATG
>CAYTIP010000186.1:0-1835 GCA_964437805.1 uncultured Gammaproteobacteria bacterium
ATGACGGTGCAATCTTCCGTAAGTATGTATTCGTTCCCGTCCAGCCCCCGGCTGAGACGTTTTACCAGACGCGGCTGTTCGATCGATTCGGTACATCCCTGGCCTACCGTCGAATCACCCTGGTCCGTTCCCCTGTCGGCCGATCCTGTCTCCGGAAGATCGAAACGGAGTATCTCTTTTCCGACCAGGATCATATCTCCGTCCTGCAGAGGGGTCGGTCGTTTGATTCGCAAATAGGTGCCGTTGGTGCTGGAGAGGTCTTCCAGCAGGATTTGCGAGGCTTCCTGCAGGAGGCGCAGGTGTCTCTTGGACAGCATAGGATCGGAAGGGAAAAGGATGTCCCCAAGATAGCGCCCGATGATGGTTTCACCCATTTTCAGGGGAAACCCGATGTCCACTGTTTCTCCTTCCCGGAAATGAACGACGTAGAAGGATTGTTTTTTCTGATTTTTCAGGACAGAGGGTTCCGGCTTAACCACCGCCTCGGAAGACGGCTTGTAGGGCACAGGGCCACCGGGGAGGCAGCCGTGTCCGCAGTGGCTGCAAAAGGCAGTGGCGCCGGAGATCTCCGCACCACAGGCAATGCATATTTTTTTACAGGCTTCCGCAGCTTTCAAGACCGGGGTGCGTGGTGCAGTCGGTTCCCGCATGATCTTTCTGGCGGGGGCCGGCGGAGCCGGCGGAAGGGGATTGATTTCCGGGGGGGGAATCGAAAGCAAAGGAGCGGTTTCGGCAAAAATCGGAGAAGGGGGTACGGCTTTGATCTTAGACGAGGAGATCTCATCTTTCCGTCCGGGCAGATTGGGTTCGCAGGTGTAATCGGAATCCGTTCCTTTTCCCTCGGACGGCCTTCTACCCGTATCCGGTACGGGCAATTCCAGTCTGGTACCGCAATATTGGCAAAAACTGTACCAGTCTTCGTTTTCCCGGTTGCAAAATGGACAAAATAACATGAAATGAAATCCTAAATCCGGCCGGCCGGTCTCTTCAAGTGGATACAATTAAAGCTGTGTTTCCGATCCCTCTCTCCCTCGATGATCGCAGTTCTTTTCCCTGTCTGCAATCGATATTGAAATCTATTATAAGCAATGCCATTTTTAACTGTCAACCCGGCCGGGCGTTGACAAAATGTCGGGCAGGTATTAACATATCGGATTTTTGTAGAATGCACTAAGATATTTTGCTGCCTGGGTCCTGTAATTGGGAAATACCGGCGGATTTGTGGTTAAAAGCTCCGAAATGACGGGGATAATCGCTTCCGTATTTTGGAAATCGGAAATATTTGCGCAAGGAGTCGCAAGGAGTATTTGTCCATGCCATCACATGAGGAAGTTTTTCAGAAGGTACAAACATGCTTGGTTCAAGCCCTGGGGATTAAACCTGCCGACGTAATCCCGGATGCCGCTCTGGTTGACGATCTCGGTGCCGAATCCATCGATTTTGTGGATATTATCTACCGTCTGGAGAAAAGTTTCGATATCAAGATTCCGCGCGGAGAGCTGTTCCCTCAGGATTTATTACGGAACGCCAACTACGTGAATGCCGGACGGTTGACGGCGGCGGGCGCGGAAGAGCTGGCCAAGCGGCTGGACTTCACCCGGATCGCTCCTATCGAACCCGGGCAGGAAGTGGAAAAAGTTCTCGGTAAATTATTCACCGTCAGGCTCATCATCGATTTCGTGATCAGCAAATGTTCCCCGGCGACGATCGTAACCGCTTCCTAACAGGCCGCTCACCCATACCCCCCCCCATTCAAGAACACTTCCCAGTCTCCATCGGACCATGACAGATTTTCCCGGACCATCAGCCAAAGGGAAGCGCCGGGTAGTCATCAC
>CAYTIP010000187.1:0-1823 GCA_964437805.1 uncultured Gammaproteobacteria bacterium
TGCCGGACTGTTCGATACGCATCCGCCCATTTCCGAACGGGTCCGCATCCTGCGGTCAATGTAGGTATGCATACGCTCGCATCATCCATCGGATTGGCGCTTTCCTGGGCAAGTACCCGGTTGGGTCTGGGAGCCGGTGCAACATGGCCGGGGGAAATCGCGCTCTGTATGGCACCCGATATCCTTCCTTCGCTTCTTTCCCGGATAACCAAGGGAATCATTATCGTGGCAGGGACCAACGGCAAGACAACCACCTCACGGTTGATCGCCCACACGCTGTCGGCTACGGGCACCACGGTCCTGCAGAATGCCAGCGGTGCCAATCTCCTCAACGGCATTGTTTCTGCGTTTTTCGTGCGAACCAGCCCGGGAAACTATGATTTTGCGGTGTTTGAAGTGGACGAAAACGCATTGCCCGCCGTAGTGGCCGCAGTCCGGGGTGTCACCTCTGTTCCCATTACAATCGTTCTTCTTAATCTGTTCCGGGATCAGCTGGACCGGTACGGGGAGGTCGATGCGATCGCATCTAAATGGACAGATGCATTGTCCCAATGCGACAACAAAATGACGCTCATCTACAATGCGGACGACCCCCAGGTAGCTTTCGTGGCACGAAATGTCCCTCTGCACCGGATTCCCGTCGGCCTGTCCGACCCGTCGGCGTATTTGAAGAAGATGCAGCATGCTACCGACAGCATATACTGCCCGTCCTGCGGCACAAAACTCGTGTTTCGTGGTGTCTACTATTCGCATCTGGGTGACTGGACATGCCCCAACTGCACATTTGCCAAACCCAAACTCCAGCTGACCGGCAAAGGGCTTACGTCTCCGCTTGAAGGCGTATACAACCGCTACAATACCCTGCTTTCCTACGCCGCCGTCCACACTATGGCCGGCATCCGTCCGGAAGAATACCAGACATTGCTTGTGGGATTTACCCCTGCATTCGGCCGTATGGAAGAGGTTTTGTACCGGGAGCATACCTGGAAGATCCTGCTGTCCAAAAATCCGACCGGGTTCAACGAATCCCTGCGGACGGTGTTGGCTTCTCCCAATTCCGGACCGATGATGCTTGTCCTCAACGACCGCATACCGGACGGAACGGATATCAGCTGGATTTGGGATGTGGATTTTGAAGAACTCAATGCGTTCACAAAGCCGCTCATCCTTACCGGAGACCGCGCACTGGAACTGTCGGTTCGTCTCAAATACGCGCAACAGGACGCGACTAGGCGCACCCGTGACGGGTTAATCAGTGTCCATCCGTCGCTTATGGACGCAGTGAGTACTTGTACAAACATTGCCAAGCCATCGGAGCGGATTTGGGTGCTTGCGACGTATTCGGGCATGCTGGATGTCCGGAAGATACTGACGGGAAAGAAAATCTTATGAAATACGGATTGACGATCGGATGGCTCTATCCCGAGCTTATGTCCACCTACGGGGACCGGGGGAATATTATGGTGCTTGAGAAGCGGTGCGCATGGCGGGGGATCGGATCGACGGTCCTTCCCATCGGATTCGGGACAACGGCCAAGGACATCCGATCGGTCGATCTCGTGTTCGGCGGCGGTGCCCAGGATCGCCAGCAGGCAATCCTCATTGACGACCTACGAAAGAAAGGACCGATTCTGAAGGAATTGCTTACCCGCGGTGTCCCGGGACTGTTCGTATGCGGATCGCCGCAACTCCTTGGCGAATACTACATGACCGGCGACCGCACGAAACTTGAAGGATTGGGTATCCTTGACATGGTAAGCAGGCATTTCGGCACAGGCAAACCCCGATGCATCGGTAATATGGTCGTTGATATCGATCCGCAG
>CAYTIP010000188.1:0-1814 GCA_964437805.1 uncultured Gammaproteobacteria bacterium
CTGGAGGATTTGCTGGCTGAACAGGAATGGCATCACCAGCCAGATGCGGGAGGAGGGCCGCGTTTTCATGCGCAGGATGAGGAAGAACAGAAACGGTACGTAGGAGAGCGCCTGCAGGCAGTTCAGGTGCGGAATTTTCACGATATGCAGTCCGGAAAATGCATAGATGAGCCCCGTATACAGTGCTGTACTGCGTCTCCATCCCAATTCCCTTGCCACCAGGTACATGCCCACTGCCATCATGGAGAACAGCACTGGGTACTGGAGGTTGAATGCGACGGGCAGCGGGAAGAACCGGAACAGGATAAGGTTGATGAGGGAAAACGCCTGGATCTGTCCCTCGCCGATCGGCGGGTATCCTGTTCCGATGAGATCGGTCCAGAGCGGCAGGCGGTTTTGCCCGAGTGCTTCGGAAAGGAGGAATTTCATGGGGTAGTTGAAATGGAGTATGTCCGACAGGTGCGAGTCCGGGGATACATAGATCTTGAGGACAGGAAAGAACAACGGAAGGAAAAACACTGCGCTTATGAGGATGATGGAACAAATCGGTAGCAGCGTTCGCAGTATGCGTGTCATGGTCCTCGTCGGTCTCATCCGTTACATTCTCTCCGGTATGCCGATTCCCAGAATAGTCAGGCCGATGTTGAGGACTTGGCGTACTGCCTTGGTGAGGGTAATCCGGACGTATTTCCCCTCCTCGGAGTCCGCTCCCAGGATGGAGTGGGCATTGTACAGGCTGCTGAATGACTGGGAGAGGGAGAAAAGATAGTGGCACAACACACTGGGAGAGTAGCGGTTGGCCGCTTCCCGGATCGCATCCGGGAAACTACCCAGCGAACGCATCAATGCCAGCTCCTCAGTCTGGAACGCGTACCCCGTGACATCCATATTCCCGGGAATGGAAAGGCCGGATGCTTTTTCCAAAATGGATTTGCACCGGACAAGTGCGTATTGTAGGTACGGGCCGGAATTCCCTTCCAGATTCAGGATTTCGTCCCATTCGAACGTGTAGCCGCTTTGTGGGCTGTGCTTGAGATCGTTGTATTTGACGGCGCCGATGCCGACGGTGCGGGCAACGGCCGGATTGGACGAGAGCGTGCCGGCTTTTTGGATTGCTTTTTCCAGCACATCCGTCAGCTTCACGGTTCTCCCTTTCCTGGTACTCATTTTTCCTTCCGGCAAACGAATCATCCCATGACCCACATGAATGAGGGAAGACCGCTTTGCATATCCCAGAAGTTCGGCAGCCCAGAATACCTGTCGGAAGTGCAGGGTTTGTTCGGATCCTACTTCATATACAATCCGGTCAGGATGCCACCGTTCCATCCGGTATTTGATGGTCGCCAGGTCCCGGGTGAGATATGTCGTACCGCCGTCCGTTTTCAACAGCATCGAAGGCGGCAGCGCGTCTTGGGGATACTTGATGATCCAGGCTCCTTTGTCCTGGATTGCTATCTGTTTCTTTTTCGCGTCGCGGATGACGTCCTGCATGATTTGTTCGTAGTAGCTCTCGCCGATCGTTTCGTCGATCCGGACGTCCAGGAGTGCATAGATGGCGTCGAATTCCTTCATGGAAAGCGTGATGAGCTGTTTCCACAGGGATCGTTCTTCGGCACTCCCCTCCTCCAGTTTCTTAAACGTCTGCCGTGCTTCCTCATCCAGTTCCGGGTGGGATTCCGCCTCCGTGTGGTAGCGGACATAGAGGGCTTCCAGCTGTTCGATGGTCATGGATGAGACATTCCCGTCGGTCCACTTCCTGATGGCGACGATCATTTTCCCGAATTGCGTTCCCCAATCGCCCAGATGGTTGTCTC
>CAYTIP010000189.1:0-1805 GCA_964437805.1 uncultured Gammaproteobacteria bacterium
GTTGAGGCTTGATTTTGCGTCGGGACTTTTCGTCCGGATGAGTTGCATGAGACGGTCGGACTCCGTAGCGGGACAAAGATACCGTGTATCCTCAAACACGATTTCCTTCGGGAAGACCGGTGCAGGAGGTTTCGGTTTGGGGGTGATGATGTGCTGGATAAGGACCGTGAAGAGGGCAATGAAACCGGTGATGAGCGGGATCGCGTAAACGATTGTCGAACTGGTGTTACGTTTGCGTTTTGGCATAGAGATCCATTTCCAGTATAGGCAGACGGATGTCCAAAAAACAATACCCGACCGGTTGCACGTTCGTATTGTTGAATATCGCATATCGCCGGTCTATAATCCCCCCAAGGAGGAATTCCTATGAGTGAACGCATATTGCTTGTAGACGATGAATCGAATTGGTTGAGAACACTGTCGGGCATATTCAGAGACAGGGGTCACGAGGTTCGTGGAGCGTCGACTGTGGATGAAGCGTTCGGTATCCTTCATGAAGGATGGCCGACCCGCGTCGTTACCGATGGCATGAACGGCGGGTGGGAACGGATATGGCAGGAAGCCAGTGGCGTAGGCATTCCCGCCGTAATGTTTTCGGGAAACCAGGATATAAACGACAGACTCACGCAATTGGGTTTGCCGCATGTGGGAAAGTTTGAATTTGCCATGGGGCGTGTTTCGGCTGAAGATCTGCTGAACCGCTAACGTACAAACATACTCACCGGATAAGGAGGAATATGGGGAAAAAGGAAAAAGACAGTTATGTCGTCGTATTCAGGGGAGCCGGAGATCACGGCAACTATCCTGGCGTCATAACCTGGACAGAATTCGACAGTGAAGACCAGTTCAACCAATGGTTGCTGGAAACCGGCGTGACCGACGAGGTTGTCGCATCGGGAATAACCGCAAACGAAGCAATCAATATCGTGCGGAATTCATCCGCACTTCCGGATATCGGATTGGCATTCCATGAGGCAACACGGGGCGGTGAGTTCAATGAGGCGCTGTTGGAAATGAAACTGCAAACGCTTGCCTACGTCCGTAGATTATTCCCGCCGGATGATCCTGAACAAGACGACGCTCTGTTTGGGGGATTTCCCCGACTGGGTGAATAACGCTGTCGTCTATCATACGACCCGTGTTGTTCGAAGCCACTATCCGGTGTTTGCGCGTTGGATGGAACGGTCGGATGGAGCCATAGCGGTCCCATGGCAGTAAACATCTTCGGCGGTGTCAACGATTCGACTCGATCCGACTGAAATGGCGGCCTATGATATACTTCGCCTGCATATGACGGATGGCGAGTATCTGAATATCGCCGTTGCCCAGGCGATCGTTTCATTCCAGAACGGCGGGTTTCCTGCCGGTTCCATACTGGTCAAGGACGGGGAAATCCTCGGACGGGAAGTCAGCGCGGGTTCCCTTCTTCTGGACCCCACAAGTCATTCGGATATTGCCGTTATCCGCCAGGTGTGCGGTGTTCTTGAAACAGTTGCCCTTCCCGGTTGTACCCTGTATTCCTCCATGGAACCCTGCCTCATGTGTTTCCATGCAGGTTGTTGGGCCGGAATTGAGCGTGTCGTATACGGATGCAGGAAAACATCGGACATGGTACTCAGCGGGTATTACGAAGGTTCATTGGGAGCTGCAGATGCACTTCGGTATATCAGTCGTCCGCCGGAAATGGTGTTTCTTCCCGGAGTAGAGGAGACGGTCCGTTCACTTATCCGGGAATGGGAAGAACAGGTTGCTGGTGCTCCAGACGTGGCCGACTAATCCTTCTTCATTTGAGATAGCGGTCAAAA
>CAYTIP010000190.1:0-1800 GCA_964437805.1 uncultured Gammaproteobacteria bacterium
GGTTGCCCGGACTGCCGCCGCCACTGCGGAAATCTGGGGAACTCCCATGCCGCTGATGATGCGCGTCGTACAAATACTCCCCGGTCCCATACCGACCCGGATAATGTCGGCGCCTGCATCGATAAGGCTCCGTGTGCCATCGTAGGTGGCGACGTTTCCTGCCATAATCGGAAGGTTCGGATGGCGCTCCCGGATCCGTTTCACGACTTCGATGATAAATTTGGAATGTCCGTGGCTTGAATCGACACAAATCACATCCACACCTGCGTCAAGCAGTGCGTCGACCCGCTCGTCCAGATCCGATCCGACACCCACTGCCGCACTTACCAGAAGTTTCCCGTTGGCATCGACTGCCGAGCGCGCCGCGTCCTCAACCAATGCGGATTTGACATCCCGCACCATAGCCGCCTGCGAGGCAACACTCAGATTCCGGTGGATGACTCCCAATCCGCCATACCGCGCCATCGCAATGGCCATCTCGGTTTCCGTCACCGTATCCATGGGTGAGGAAACGACCGGAAGCTTGAGGGTGATGAGCGGATGGAGGACGGTTTCGAGCGACACTTCCTCTCGCTTGATCGCGGTGTAGTTTGGCAGAAGCAGGATATCGTCAAACGTAAGTGCCTGATGCTTGACGATTTTGTTCTCGATGACGGTGTGTTTATTCATAACTCCTCCTTTGTCAGGTGATAAAAGTCGCTTTTGTTGCTGTTTCGTTTGCCGCAAGGATCTGTTCTTTGGTCAATACGTCCTTTTCCAGAAGCATCATGTATTCTCCCCGCAGGGAAATCATCTGCATTTCGGGTCCGTCGGTATTGATGGTGAACGGGACATGATGCTCCGATAATGTCCGGTAGACCGAACGCATTTCCGCATGGTCTTTAATAAGTTTTGTGTGGAGGTTTGATGTCGGACAGGTTTCCAGGACGATATGTTCACGGACAAGATGTTCCATGAGGGACGGGTCGTTGATGCATGCGATCCCATGGCCGATGCGGTCGGGTTTCAGAAGACGCACAGCCTGCCACATTTCATCCACATTGGTTGCCTCGCCGGTATGTACCGTGACTCCCAGTCCTGCGTTTCTGGCTTCCTCAACGCTTTCTGCAATATCCGAAAGCTGAAACGCCCTGCTGTTGTCGGTGCGCTGGATAGGACCGGCAAGATCGATTCCCACGACTCCCCGAGATTTGTATTTGATCGCCTTCTTTACGATGACGCTGTTTTCATGGGAAGTAAATCGCCTGTCCATCATGAGGATGATGCCGGCTTTTACCGGATACTTGAGCATTGCCCGTTCCATTCCCTGCAGTGCAAAAATAATGAGATGGTCAAGGTCCCGTTCACCGTTCCTGTTCCTGAGAATCGGATTGAACCGGAGTTCCAGCCTGGTGATATTGTTCTTCCGGTACGCGCCGGATACGGCGGTTTGGGTTGCAGTAAACAGCGCCTCGGGAGACGACTGGATCTTCTCGGTTAGATCATAGAGCATGAGGTATTCCTCATACTCCTTAGCTTCGTACATGGTGACCAGGCGCTCGAATTCCCAATAGTCTTTGGTGGGCAGTTTGAGTCCCTGGTCGTGTGCCATTTCCCACAGCATAGTCGGCGAAACGGAGAATCCCAAGTGCGCGTGCAATTCCGTCAGCTGGATATTGGTGAGAAAGGTTAAATCAGCCATAATTCGCCACAAAAAATCCCCGCAATATCCTGCGGGGAAATGAATCCTTGGGCAATAACCGTTTTGACAAAATGTATGCGATTCGTTCTCATTGGTGAATGTCATAAGCTACTTACCTT
>CAYTIP010000191.1:0-1785 GCA_964437805.1 uncultured Gammaproteobacteria bacterium
AACCGGATTCGGGTGTGGTGGTACAATCGGTCATATGAACGAAGTATCGGGCATGAATGCGCTGGTTATTGCCGGAGGATTCGGCACCCGGATGGGCGGTAATCTTCCCAAGGGACTCATACCGCTTAATGGCGGGAGAACAATTCTGGAGCGGATGCTCATGGATCTCGTGTCCGTCCGCGACGTCGGACGTGTCGCCATCACCACCAATGGCACATACCATATGGCATACGAACAATGGTTGCCGGCACATGGATTCGGTTCCGTCACACTTTTGTCCAATGCCGTAACTGATCCCGCAAACCGGTTGGGCGCAATCGGGGATATCGTATTTGCCGTCAAACAGCTCTCCTGGGATCACCAAGACCTGCTTGTACTCCCAAGCGATACGCTGTACGGATTTTCCCTAGAGGCATTTATCCGTTTTGCCCAAAAAAAAGACGGTGTATGTGTTGTGGCCAACCGCATGGACACTTTCCGCATAGCACATCGTCTGGGATGCCTTTCTCTTGCGGAGGAACGGGTGGTTGGATTTGAGGAAAAGCCGGCTGCTCCTGAATCGGAGTGGGCTGTGGTGCCGTTTTACTACTATCCGAAGTGGACTATTCCTCATCTTATGGAATACCATGATCTGTTCAGGAACGACCGGGCGTATCTGGATGCACCCAGTCAGATTATTTCGTGGTTGCTGGCAAGGCAGATTCCGGTATTTGCATTCAGGACCAATGAAGGTACGCTTGATGTCGGAAGACCCGAGGATATGGATTCTCCGGAGTTTGGAGGTTTCCGTTAGCACTTGGACAGAGAAAAAATAATTCCTTCCAGCTACAGAGTATGGAATGCCTCGCTGCAGCCGGAATATGTAGAGTAGATGTTGTGTTTGGTTGGACACGAATGGTGGGTTCTACATCCTACCTCACCTCCTTTTCAAATGATTTTAATGACGTTCCACCATGCCTTGATATAGTCAGCGCGTCGATTTTGGTATTTGAGATAGTAGGCGTGTTCCCAAATATCCAGTCCGATAACGGGTGTGTGTCCGGAAAGATATGGAGAGTTTTGGTTGGGAGTCGAGTACAGGTGTAATGATTTATCCGGTTTCTGGACAAGCCACATCCAACCGCTTCCGAAGTGATTGAGTGCCCCGTTGGAAAAGACTTCCTTGAATGCATCCACGGAGCCGAATGTTTCGGTGATACGTTTGGCAAGTGCCGCATCCTTGGTGTTGGCGGGATTCATGAGTTGCCAGAAAAATGTATGGTTCACATGTCCGCCACCGTGATTCCTCAGGATTGTTTTTTCCTTCTCATCCAGCGGCAGGCTTTCCAGCATAGACAGAAGTGATTCCACGCTGTGCTGTTTAAGCTCGGGCTGCTTGTCCATCAAGCCGTTCAGTTTATCGATATACGCCTGATGGTGCTTTGTATGGTGAATTCGCATGGTTTCCGCATCGATGTACGGTTCCAGCGCGTTGTACGGATATGAAATGTCGGGAAGTGTGATCATAGGATATAATGAACTCATGAGACGGAAGGTAGCCGCCTCCTGTTGATACCTGGTTGTTCCACGGTTATAATCGTGTCTCGATAACGGTATCATATACATCCAACTGAGTATCCGCTGTAAGCAAGATTACAGAAGGTCCGGGTTCTATGACACGAAATTGATTCCTATGGTCATACAGACTGATCACCGGAAAAAAACACAGGATTTCTTCTCATCCCATCCGCAGATACGCTATAAAAAGCGTGATACGCTCCTCTGGCCTGAAGACCCCATCGAATC
>CAYTIP010000192.1:0-1762 GCA_964437805.1 uncultured Gammaproteobacteria bacterium
CTTTTATGAACTGCGCTATGAAATCAATAACCGCCCCGATTGGGTGGGAATTCCTTTGTCCGGAATCCTGGATCTGATACCGGCCGCTCATGAGCATCCAGATAAGTCCTGAGTGAAACTCAAAACGCTCTGAGGATGGCTTCTCATTTGGTGCCGAGCGGGACCCAGATGTCATCGCCGGCATAGGTGGCAACGGTGGGATAGCAAAAGCTCCTATTGTAAATTTCATCCTGGAAATCCATGGCGCAAATGCTGGCATCCGGAAAATCGAATTCTCCGTCAGGGCCCGCGGACTGTAAAATATATAACCCCTGTGGTCCCGAAGCGACCCGATAGAATCGTATGGTGGTTCCCCATGGGTCCGTCATGAAATCTTCCGGTTCCGAATCCATGTAGGGACCTCTCCAGCGCTTGAGATACTTTGATTTCGAATACCCGAGATTATACCATTGCAAAAAGGTTCCGGTGGCAACATCCTGCGTCACGAGTACATTGAATTCGGATTGGGAGGCGTTGAGATATCTATAGGGGATATAATTCGAATAGCAATTCCCCGTCGTCGTAATGGGGTACATCCCTCGATGAGGAAACCTTCCCAAATCGGAACGGTAAGCCATTAAACCCTTTTTAAGATTTTCCAGTTGCATTTTGCAGGAAGAAATCTTCCCCTGTTCAACAACGCCGCTGAACATGGGCATGGCCACATCGGAAAGCACGGTGATAACGATGATCCCGACCATGATTTCCATGAGCGTAAATCCGCATCGCGACCTCATTCCATTTCCCCCGCCCAATCTCCTGGTTGCACGGATGAACGATTATCCGGCGGCAGCATCTGCAGGAAACTCGTTGATCCCAAAAATAGCATTCTCTTGTCTAAAAAGTAACAAATCCTCCCCGATGAGGCAACCCTCAAATGATGTGACAATGAGGCAATGTCAGTAGCCGAGATCTTCGCCGACCAGAATGATCTTGATTCGGTTGGCATGACGTTGCTGAGCCATGACCACGAAATTGCAACAGATCCGGTCAGGGGAGCCGCAGTGTGTGCAATGGCCGGTCTTAATGCATGGGGTTTGCTTTTGCAGGCGCAGGCAATTGGCTGGTGCGGCCAGGTTTTCCACTCGCCGTATTGCCTCTTCCCGGTCCCTGACCAGCTTGTTCCAGCCCGCGATCACAATCACGCTTTTCGGCCCGTAGAGCATCGCTGCGACCCGATTGCTGTTGCCGTCGACATTGTACAACTCGCCGGTCTCGGTAACGGCGTTTGAACTGCAAAGATAGACGTCGGCAGCAAAAGAACCGATATACACCTCGCGAATTTGCTCTGGAGTGAGCCCGGGAACAGTGCGATCGAGAAAACGATAGCGCCCCGATCGGAGATGCTCAAAAACTCCCGTTTCCTCAAGTGTCATCGAGCCGCCGCACGCTACCGTGGCTCCTTCCAAAATCAGCTCTTTGACACGGTCAATCACCGCTTCCTTGCGCGGCACAAAGATGCCCTGCATATTGTTCTTCGCAAGATTGGCGAGGGTGATTTCCACTTTTCGAGTCAGAAGGGTCGTCTTATGCTGGTCCATGGTCGAACTCCTTTTAGGATAAACGGTGTCGAGAGCATGCTACCACACTTTCTGCGATGGGCGAAAAGAGAAGCATTCGCGCGCAGGGTCATTTCATTCTTTTGGGTTTTCTGGATTGAATTGAGCAAAAACTTGTGAGCCAGTCGGAAAGAGGCGGACTGAGTCCGAAACCAGGCTGTTGG
>CAYTIP010000193.1:0-1747 GCA_964437805.1 uncultured Gammaproteobacteria bacterium
CGCACTCCTGGGAAGCGCTAATTGAGCATCCGTACCATCCGGTGAGTAGGTAATCACGTGTTCCTCAACAGTTCTGAGCACACCGGTACTTTGCTGTTCGCCGGAAAACAATCCGAATTTTACGCCGATGTTATGCACGGGACTATCCTGGGCTCCTGCCCATCGGAGAAGCTCATCAATGGCCAATAGGACTCCGGTTCGATGCGGCTTTGGCTCCGGATAGCCGAATTCATTCAAACCGAGTTCTTCGTTGGAAACTCCCATAGTTCCTCCTGGTTCTTTGGCAGCTATCCGATTAGTACATATCTGGCATGCCAAATACGGCCTCATTATGCGCTTTTTTCACTCTACATGCAAATTTTGGATATGTAACAAGCTGGACTTGGAAACTCCGGCAACATCGGAATCATGCTTGCCACGTTCCGTAAAACTTGCTACGGTCAAAGGTACCATGAAACGCATGATGCGGTTCCTCCCGGCAATGCTCATACTTCTGTTCCTCTGTATTCATCTTGCGCTCATCAATGACTACGGTCTGACATGGGATTTTCACCACCATTTCTTTTCTGGCGGCTGGTTTCTGGGTATGAAACCCGAGATACTGGAACCGCGTCCTCTCCCCTACATCGAACCCGACCCTAGACTCACCGTCAAACTTCCCTACGGTCCGTTCGTACAGATCATCCCAACGGCATCATGGCTTCTGTTTTACAAAACCCTCCATATGCTTCCATACGACAGCGCGTACCATCTGCCGATCGTGATTGCCGGCGTCTTGGGGATCGCCATCCTTCTTCTGTTTATCAAAGAAGCGTTTGGCAAATACGAATCGATGATCGCGGCAGTGTTCCTGTTCCTCACACCGCGTTATTTTTCGGATCTCCATAACGACATGAAGGATGTTCCCAGTGCCGCGGTCTTCTGTCTGAACATGTACCTCATCTGGCGGCTGGTCAAGTACAGACGGGTGCGGGATCTGCTCCTCTCGGCAATCGGATTCAGCCTTGCCTTCAACACGAAGGTAAATGCAATTTTCATCCCGATTATCTTGGGCACGTACCTTGCTCTCCTCTGGCTGCAAAGTGCCATAAGAAGACTGGGCAACCTTCCAAAACGCCCGGGCATCAGGGACATCCGGCGCGCACTATTCTTCCCCGTTTCCACCCGCACACACCGCATCCGGACCTTCATCCTTCTCTCCTGGTTTCCCCTTGCTGCACTGTTTGCCTTTATCCTCTGGAGCGCGCTGTGGGGCGATGGTGTGGGACAGATCAAACTGATGTTCGTCACGTTCGGTGTGGGTACCAACAACATCGAGGTGCTCCTCCACGGCACGATCTACCGGTCGGGAGTCGATGTTCCGTGGTTTTACGCCCCATGGTATCTGGCGATTACGACACCGCTTCCCATCCTCATCCTTGCGCTCACCGGTATGGGAATTGCGCTCAAACGATGGCTGAAAAACGGTTCCACTCCGTCACTTCTCCTCCTGTTATGGCTCGCGGTGCCTTTGAGCCGGTATCTGTCTCCCAAAACCGGCGTCCTGGACGGCATCCGTCACTTTGAGGAAGTCGTATTCCCCATCGCGGCGCTTGCGGCTGTCGGCGCCGTCCGCATCGGAACGTCTTTCGGAAAATTCCAAGCTATTCCCATACTGACGAGGAAAATGCTTCTGTGGGTCTTTGGCGCTGTGGTTGGCCTGAGCCTCGTCATTCCGATCGTACTCTACCATCCCTTCCAGATAACC
>CAYTIP010000194.1:0-1723 GCA_964437805.1 uncultured Gammaproteobacteria bacterium
AAATCAGGGCTTACGATCAAAACCATTCTACCTAAGGATTTACCATCAGCAGTCGTAAGGGGCACGGCGCGCCGTGCCCGAAGGGAGCTCCTATCCTACGGTTGCCAGGGCACGGCACGCCGTGCCCCACAAAAATTTTTTAGAGTCATTTAAGAAACACCTGAAAATGATATTTTTTGCGACTTCGTTACTTATTGCCGGGGCATCGGCTGGGACCGGTAAGAATATAGGGATTAAAGGGGAGATATGAGCGGATTTTTCGGTTCTGTATCCAAGAAGGATTGTGTTGCCGATGTGTTCTACGGCACCGACTACCATTCTCACCTGGGGACCAAGCGGGCCGGCATGGCCTTCTATTCTCCGGAAGTCGGATTCCAACGGGCCATCCATAGCCTGGAAGACGGTTACTTCAGAAACAAATTTGAAGCCAATCTATCCACGTTCGTCGGTAAGATCGGAATCGGCGTCATCAGCGATTCCGAGTCCCAGCCCATCCTGATCACCTCGCACATGGGCCGCTTCTCCGTAGCTACGGTGGGCAAGATCCAGAATGTCAAAGAGCTGGAGGAACGGTGCCTGGCCCAGCGACGCACGTTTTCCGAAATCAGTCACGGCTCCATCAATCCTACGGAGCTGATTGCGCTTTTGATTGCCGAAGGGGAAGACTTCGCTTCCGGGATCCAGAATGTCCATGATCTGGTGCGCGGTTCCTGTTCGATGCTGATACTGACGGAGGATAGTCTCATCGCCGCCAGAGATCGACTCGGCAGAACCCCGATCGTGATCGGTAAAAAGGAAGATGGATTCGCCGCCGCTTTTGAAACCAGCGCCTTTCCCAACCTCGGCTACGAGATCGAGAAGTATCTGGGTCCGGGGGAGATTGTCCGCATCACCGCCGAGGGGTATGAACAGCTGCGGAAACCCTACGACAAGATGCAAATCTGTTCATTCCTCTGGGTGTATTATGGATTCCCGCCATCCTTCTACGAAGGGATCAACGTGGAGGGATGCCGCTTCCGCTGCGGGGAGGCGCTGGCGCGCAACGATAGCATCGAAGCGGATTTCGTCGCCGGGATTCCCGAGTCGGGGGTGGGACACGCCTACGGATACAGCAACGCCCGCGGCATACCGATCAAGCGGCCCTATACCAAATATACGCCCACCTGGCCCCGCAGCTTCATGCCGCAGAGCCAGCGTATGCGCGATCTGGTGGCCAAGATGAAACTGATCCCCAATGAGTCGGTGATCAAAGGGAAGCGCGGAATATTTCTCGATGACTCCATCGTGCGCGGGACCCAGCTCAAGGACAATACCCTCGATCTGCATGCCGCGGGCATAGCGGAAGTCCATATGCGCATTGCCTGTCCTCCCCTCACTTTTCTCTGTGAGTTTCTCAATTTCAGCCGCTCCCGATCGAATATGGATCTGGCGACTCATATCGCCGTGAAAGAGCTGGAGGGTAAGGAGCAGAGCGATATGGGGGAGTATTCCGATCCAAGTCATGAAAAGTACCAAGCCATGGTCGAGCAGATTCGAAAGCGACTGGGATTGACCACGCTCCGCTATCAACGTCTTTGCGATCTGGTGGAAGCCATCGGGCTGCCCAAGGAACAACTCTGCACCCATTGCTGGGACGGATCGAGTCACTTTTAATCGGGAGGAAGGAACAATGGAAAGAGAAAAGCTGGATCGACGGGTCTTCTTTCAAACCTCCATGGCCGCA
>CAYTIP010000195.1:0-1713 GCA_964437805.1 uncultured Gammaproteobacteria bacterium
ACCTGGGAGAACATGAAAGCAGATAACCCGGTGAAGATGATCATCGAGTCCGGAGGTGCCCGTGCATCCAAGGACCAACTGAAACAGCTGGCAGCCATCAAGGGATTGGTCGTGGATCCGCTCGGAAAGATCGTGGAACTGCCGACCAAGAGTAATTACCGGGAAGGATTGTCTATTTTCGAATACGTCACATCAACCAGAGGATCCAGAAAAGGACTGACGGATTCGGCCCTCAAAACCGCGGATGCAGGGTATCTCACCCGGCGCCTGGTGGATGTTGCACACGACATGCTTATCCGTATGGATGACTGCGGTACACATGACGGCATTGAAATCGTGCGGAAGGATGACCGTCAGACGGCGTTTACCACGCGCGTCCTGGGACGCTATGCAGCCGAGGATATCAAAGCTCCGGGTAGCAAGAAGATTCTTATCGCTCAGAATGAACTCATCGACGAAACCAATGCCAAATTACTGGATGAGCATGCGGTTGATTCAGTGACCGTCCGGTCGCCGATCACCTGCACCTCTCCCGCAGGACTGTGTGCCAAGTGCTACGGCAGGGATTTCTCGACAACGCAACTCGTTCAGGTCGGTATGCCCGTCGGTGTCGTTGCCGCCCAGAGTATCGGCGAACCGGGAACCCAACTGACGATGCGGGTAAGGCATGCAGGAGGTATCGTCGGTCTGGACGTGACGCAGGGTCTGCCGCGCGTGGAAGAGCTGTTCGAATGCCGTACGCCGCGCGTCCTGTCACCAATTTCCGAAATTTCCGGCAAAGTGGAAGTCAAGGAAACGGAGACGGGCTACACCGTAACCGTGCGGAATACCGCCATGAAGCCGGTCGAAGAGCGGGAATATACGATTCCGCTGGCGGCTGAACTCATGGTGAAGGACGGGGATCTTATCGGTGCCGGTGACCAGCTGGCAATGGGATATCTGGATATCAAGGAAGTACTGCAGATCCGCGGATTGCGCGGCGCACAAAAATACCTCCTTACCGAGGTACAGCGTGTCTATGAATCCCAGGGAATCGCCATCCACGATAAACACTTTGAAGTGATAATCAGGAAAATGAGCGACAAGGTGCGTGTCGATTCTTCCGGAGATACGATGATGCTCCCCGGAGAACTCGTCGACCGTTCCCGGTTCAAGGAAGAAAACGCACGGGTACTTACGGAAGGCGGAGAGCCGGCAACGGCCCAGGTTGTGCTCCTTGGTATTACCAGGGCATCCCTGTACACGGAATCGTGGCTGTCTGCCGCATCATTCCAGGAAACGACCAACGTATTGACCGATGCGTCGCTTGCAGGGAAAGAAGACCGGTTGCTGGGACTCAAAGAAAACGTTATAATCGGACGACTTATCCCGGTGGATGAAGGACGGGCTAGACTGGATGCATAACTATGCCGACTATTAACCAACTGATCAAATACGGAAGACACAAGCGGTCCAAGAAAATCAAGGCAACCGCATTGCGTAAGTTTTTCAACGCGAAGGATCGGGTGACGAAGCAGGTTTCGGCACCGTTCAAACGCGGAGTCGTGACGGTCGTGAAAACCATGACTCCCAAAAAACCGAACTCGGCTCTCCGGAAGATTGCCAGAGTACGTTTGTCCAATAAGCAGGAAGTCACGGCATACATCCCGGGTATCGGACACGAACTCACCGAACACGCCATCGTGCTTGTCCGCGGCGGGAGAGTGCCGGACC
>CAYTIP010000196.1:0-1690 GCA_964437805.1 uncultured Gammaproteobacteria bacterium
GCAGCGAGCAGGATGTCAAGCGTGGGAGCGATCCCGCAGGCAGCCGAGCCGACCGTGAAGACCACGAATCCCAGGAGGAACAGTTTTTTGGTAATCCCGCGGTCCGCGAGCTTTCCGAAGACAAGGAGGAGTCCTGCCATCATCAGCAGGTAGGTGATGATCACCCACGCGATCGTCCCGGTATCCGTATCAAAGTACGTGGCCATCGTCGGGAGTGCTACGTTCACGATCGAACCGTCTATCCCGTCCATCACCACACCAAGAGCTACTGCTCCAAGCAGGAGTTTCTGGCGGAATGGATCGGTGATGATGGAGGACATGGGGTACAGTATGGAGCGGGAAATGCATTAACGTTCGGGACGCCCGAAAACCCACCTCTGCATCCGTAGAGGCTGGTTCGAGAAGATGAAACCTACTGGTCGTTTTACGCGTGGGGCATCGCATCTCCCTAATTTAGTGATCGAAGATTCTTTCAGTGAATTTATATTATTTCATGCTAAATATTTTTAAATGGACAATGCTGAAGCCTCATGACTCTTACCCGCACCCAATGGATACTACTGGCCGTAGTTACAATTACCATTCTGGCAGCGCTTTTCCTGACTCAAACCGGTATCGTAAAACCGTCTTGTATCGGTGCGAAATCTGTCAATACACAATATGGCCTCATCACCATCTGCACAAGCCTTCCCCCGACACCTGAGAACGTGACGCTGTACCGGGTTGTTCCGCAGGATCATGATTTCGCATACTTTTCGGTTGATAATCTGGAGCAAGGTCGGCCCAATTGCACTACAGTGGATGAAGTCCCATCGGTAGTCCCAAAAACCTTGGAAAAATATGGTGGATTGCCAGGCGATGCAGAACTGGTTTTTGCTGAAACGGAATATCTTGAACAATTTCAATACAGTGAAATTCCATTTTTCCCATCCGAAGTTATTGCAAAATATCCGATTTCTACTGATGTCCAGTATGGTCGCCGAATCAACAGCATTCCTGTAGTCGGGCCAGGTGGCAAAATGATGGTAATCCTTGGCAACTACGGCGAGCTTCTCTACCTCAATAAAATATGGCGGACTGTTGAACCTGCAGGTACGGCAAAGATAATTCCCGCATCGGAAGCAATCGAGAAAATGGGTCGGGGAGAGATTCTTGGTGATCGTCCAAAACTCATTTCTGATCTGAACATCAACAAAATTCGGCTCCTCTACTATGAGAAAGACCGCGGACAGTCACAAGAATATCTCGAACCGGTCTGGGGTTTCTCCGGCACGTTGAACACCGGTGATCCATGGAAATACTATGTTCCCGCCCGTGAAGGGAGCACATTAGAAACCCCGGGGGCACTCTCAACACCGCGGACCGGGCTTGCTTACGATGCACAGCTGTGACCTATCGCTAAAAAATCTTCATCCACCCCCTGCTCGAAACATTTCAATCGCGATCCGGCAGGAAAAATCAGTATGAACCCATTATCCGGGTGCTGAAGGCATCGCCAGTCCCAGGTCCGTGCGGATCGTATCGATCCCCATGCGTTCCACGAACCGGGATGTCCGCTCCTTTGTCCTGGCATGGGCGCTGAAATACTCCAGCAACCTTCCTGCAAGTGCCTGTACCTCGTCCGTTGAGAGACCCGTTGCAACCACATCGCCGAAACGGGGTCGCGTGGCGCTGTTTCCCCCAAAGAACA
>CAYTIP010000197.1:0-1678 GCA_964437805.1 uncultured Gammaproteobacteria bacterium
GCGGCAAGCCGCACCAGAATCCCGATACCTACGGTATCCAACGCTTTCCCGATGCCCCAGGATACCGCGATATACGGAACACCCCGGATGATGGAAATTGCCGACAGGGTCGTCGCGCGGATTGACGAGGGGATAATCCGGTTCCATGCAACCGAGGCTTTGATATCAAATGTAACGGAGCTTATCGAACGCGAAATCAACAGAAATGCTCCAAAGATACCGACTGCAGATCCCGAAAGAAACCAAAAGAACGAAAACAACAAGGTGGATCCGATGATAACCCGCCTGGCAGGGATGTTCCGAATCCATCGCGGAAGTATGGATGATGTGAACGCCAATGCCAGATACGTGAGGGTCAACAGCAAACCCAACTGGTTACTGTCAAACCCCATTTCCACCGCCTGAATATCCCAGAGTCCGGACGAATCGGTCGTCAA
The DNA here is from genome assembly GCA_964437805.1 of uncultured Gammaproteobacteria bacterium. Taxonomy (GTDB): domain Bacteria; phylum Patescibacteriota; class Microgenomatia; order UBA10105; family UBA927; genus UBA10108. The sequence goes on from CAYTIP010000197.1 coordinate 438, forward strand.
AAAAATTCCCACGAGAATGAGGGGAACCGCAATGCGCCACTCCCGCTTGAGGAGAATCCGGACGCCTCTTCCGGCTTCCCGGAGGAATTGACCGAATGAATCATGCCGGGTTTCCGTTTTGGGTTCTTCCAGCGTCAGGGATACAAAAAACGCTCCCAACAGCATCATACCGACGGTAAACCAAGGTAACCGGGGATCCAGAGAATACAGATACCCACCCAAAGCACTGGCTACAGCACAGCTGAGCATCTGTACGGTGATGAACTTCCCCAACACACGCTCATACCCTTCTTCCCTACCGGCCTGTTTCAGTGTGTCATAAATGAGCGCATGGATTGAGGATGTGTACAACCCTCCGGATAACGAAAGGAGTAGGATAGATGGGACAAGGATGAAAAAATTCGGGGATAGTCCTGCTGCTGTCGAACCCACCATACCCAGGATGCCGGCAATCGCCAGGAGCCGTTTCCGCCCCAACCAATCGGACAGCAAGCCGCCGGGAACGATCATCGCCATGGATACTGCCATGGAAAGACCTTCCAGCAGGGCGACCCCGCCGTAATCGGTGAACCGACGATAATAGAGCACCCAAATAGGAACCCAAAACCACGCATTATGGAGCGCTACGACAAGCGCGATTCTCCAGAGGGGTAATGCGATAAATCCACGAAGTCTGTTCATACAAAAAACCCCCGCGTGTGCGAGGGGTTATTTGAACGATATTGATTGATAGACCAAATGGTGACAGGAATACGGTTTTTGAAAGATCCACATGTGCTCAACATATGGTTTTATAACGCGTACTCTCAATAACGCGTGTATCAACCACCGCTGCTCTTTATGAGGTATAGAGCATACACGTGTGCATGTTCTATGTCATACTTCGCAGCCATGGTTTTTTATTTAGAAAGGAGGTGATCCATCCCCAGCTTCGGCTAGGGATACCTTGTTACGACTTAGTCCCCATCGCTGAATTCGGCTTAGCTCCCCCTTGCGGGGGCTCTTCGGCCGCCTCCAACTTTGGTGGCTTGACGGGCGGTGTGTACAAGACCCGAGAACGTATTCACCGCAGCCTGCTGATCTGCGATTACTACCGATTCCGACTTCATGAGGTCGGGTTGCAGACCTCAATCTGAACTGAGGCGAAATTTACATGGATTTGCGTAACCTTGCGGTCTTGCTTCCCGTTGTTATTCGCCATTGTAGGGTGTGTGTAACCCAAGTCATAAGCGCCGTGCTGA
>CAYTIP010000198.1:0-1653 GCA_964437805.1 uncultured Gammaproteobacteria bacterium
ACCGCAAAGTAGATGCCCGCGGTCCGGGATGTTTTCTTTTTCCATCCGCGTTTCCAGAGCAGAAAGAAGCTGATGCCCATGAGCAGATAGAGTATGGTCCATACAGGACCGAACAGCCAACTCGGCGGGGAAAAGAAGGGTTTTTCCAGTGTTCTGTACCAGGTGGGGATAGCAGGGGTCGTGAACAGCGATCCGGCAATTCCCACGGCCTGACATGTCAGGATGGAAAGAAGTAGTTTGCCGATATTCTTCATGATACATCCAGTATGGACGGGGAGAAGAAAAAATGCAATGCTCGCTGTCCGGCAGGTGTCATACTGTCGGTAATCGTCGGAGCGTTTTCTTCGGGAAGGTAAGGTGCAGATCTTGCTTGAGTTTGCTACAATACGACATCCCAATAGGTATATGGAAGCAAAAGCCGATCCCATTGTCCATGACGAGTCCATCAACCATGTCCAACGGATAAAAGCGTGGTATAGGGCCTTGCCGGATAAAAAACGCTATATTGAACTGGTTACGGCAGTACTCACCGTGCCCGTGATGGTGACAGTCCTGTATACCAATATCCGCAATATCCAGGGCGCACCGAGTGCCAATCCGACGCCCCTTCCCAGTCCCCAGGTGACGCTGGTACAGACGCCGGTCAATTCACCTGTCACCCAGCATACCAATACGAGTGTCACGCCGGCGCCCACAGGAGCAACTTCTACTCCTACCCCGAAACCCGAATGCAGGAAAACCGTCGGCCCCATGAAGATCGACGCTCCGGCCGAAGGCGAAACCGTGATGAGCGATCCCGTGCCGATCGATATTTCCACCCAGTCGACGGAGTACTGTGCTGTGGTGTGGTCCTACAGGATAAATACGGGTTCCTGGTCGGAATATACCGATAAATCGATTTTCCTCTATGGGTTGTCACCCGGAAATAAGACGCTCGAAGTACGAATTAAGAGTGTGGCATCGGGAGATCAGATTACCCTGACCCGCTCGTTCATAAAAGGCGGTGCTACGGAAACACCGACACCCCAGGGAACAGCATCCGCAAGTGTTCAGTAGTGTTTGACCCTCGTTGTTGATCATCTTCATGCAGGGATCAATAGTACGCGCACGCCCGGTCCGAGGGGTAACACACTCTCACACTCGTTAACGTCTGTTTGTATCGAAATTATCCGTTCTGTTTGGTATGATACATTTTGTAAATCCACCGTACATCTATGGGAAAGGCAACACCCGACGTCCTCATTCTCTATGTTTCCCAATACGGGGATACCCGACGGATTGCCGAGGCAATTGCCCGGGGCATTTCAAAGCCGTTATCTGCACGGATAGAGCAGGTAGAGCATTTCGACCGCGCCATGCTCACAGGCATCAAGCTTCTGATTGTCGGTTCTCCGACACAAGGTGGTAGGGCAATGGCAACGCTGGATGGGGTTTTGATGGGATTACCCGACGGATCACTGGTTGGAATCCAGGTAGCCGCATTCGATACCAGATTTCTTGAGAGCAGCGTCAGTTTGCCGCTTCGGTTGCTCATGAAAACCATCGGGTATGCCGCACCGAAAATTCTTCCCCTCCTGAAAGCAAAAGGAGGAAAGGTTGCGGTTCCGGCTGAGGGGTTTATCGTAACCGGAAAGCAAGGACCGTTGGCAGCAG
>CAYTIP010000199.1:0-1606 GCA_964437805.1 uncultured Gammaproteobacteria bacterium
CTGCCAATGCCACGATCACTCTCTCGGCAAGAAAATCCGGGACGGACCGTTTCGAACCAATAGCAACCGGCTTACCCGTATCCGACGGATCCGCCTGGAACATCCCGAATCTCCAATCGGGCGTATCCTACGATATCCTTGCATACCTCCAGGTAAACGGGTCCGTACAGACCCAGTCGCAGCTTCTGGTTACGCCTGCACCTGCCCACGACGAACGCCTCACCATCAATATTGCAAACAGGCCGGGCGCGCCGCCTTCCTCCAGCATTACATTTTCCTGCCAGGGCAAAAACAATTCTCAATGGCAGGTAAACATCCAGTACAACCAGAACAATGTGAATCCCACGGCACGTTCATTCATCCTCCAGTTGGGCTCGACAAGCGGCAACGCCGAATTGTTCTCCATCCAGACAACACCCACAAATCCCGGGCAAATGCAAAGCTATACAAGCAATTTCCTCCTGAACGAAGGGCAAACCTACTTTGCCCAATATGCCTATTCGCCCTGCCAGAACTGTACGGATCCCGCGTTCTATTCCCAATTCGCGGGACCGATCCAGGTCCGTTGCGTCACCAGTCCGACGGGTACCCCCTCACCCATTCCTACAACCACATCCACACCCGTTCCAACCGCAACCCAACCGCCTACTCCCACGACGACTTTGACTCCTACATCAACCGCAACGCCTACACCGACACCGAAAATTTCCCAATGTAACGAATCATGCGGAGGAAACGGGTATATCTGTGCGGAACCGCTCGTCTGTTCCCAGGATGGTGCCGCAATAGGCGGCGGCGTATGCCGTAATCCGCAGTGTCCAACGGAATCAGGCTGCAGCTGCCCGTAATCACTTCATTGCTTTGGCGTATTTGGACAGAAGGGACACGAGGATATCCTCGAAGGAAACCCCGTGGAGTTTACAAACCTCGGTAAAAGGTAATCCCGAATCAGGACCGAACGCGGTATTCGGATTACTGTCGGTGAAGTACGGCGTATTGGTTGAATCGTCCACACGCACGTCGAATTTCGCGTAATCCTTATGCGCCAGTCCGTTAAATGCGCGGACCGCGAGTTTTTCGATTTTCATCCGGAGACTGTCATCCTCCACCTTCTTGTACCGGTACGCTTTCGCATCGTCGTAGGATTCGATACTGGTAAAACTGTGTTTGCCGTCCGGCTTTGTCCGGAACACTTTTTCACCCATGAACACGTTGCATTTCTGGCCGTCATCAAACACGATGACCGTAATTTCCGCGCCGTCAATAAACCGTTCGACCACAACAGGGATTTTATAGGTGGCGATAAGGTCATCCACCTGCTTCTGCGCTTCCTTCAGAGTCTCTTTCACTGCCTTATTGGTGATACCTACGCTCCCTCCGCTCTCGTTGAGCTTCACGATGAGCGGAAGACCCAGTTCGCTCATGACGGTAGTACCGCTTCGCCGGATATACTGGAACGTCGGGGTCGGGATATCATAGGCAACAAGCAGGCGTTTAGTCAGGTTTCGGTCGTTTCCGATGACCAATCCGTCCATTCCGGCACCCGTATAGGTGAAATTGGATAACTCCAGCGCGGCGGGTACGGATGTTTGGAGCCGATCCCTAC
>CAYTIP010000200.1:0-1554 GCA_964437805.1 uncultured Gammaproteobacteria bacterium
AGACACGATTATCACTCCGTCCAAAGCATCCAAAACCGATCTGGTCCGTGTTTTTTCCATTGCCCCACACCATATCAGGGTAATTCCGAACTGGACAACTGCGCCAAAGTGGACGGATGGGCTGCGACCGTTTGATGTGGTTACGATCGGACGGTTTGTCCCACAGAAAAATATCCCTATGCTTCTCCGTGCGCTCACAGCACTCATCCGGGACGGCATGACAACCCTGCATGCGCTCATCGTCGGAGAGGGACCCGATGAAACAACCATTCGCATGTTCCTGAACTCACAACGCATGAACAAGGCAATCCGTGTCATGTCACCGCCCAAAAACGTCCTCCCGATATACCGGAAAGCGAACATATTTGCATTTACGTCACCCCCCGATATCGAGGGATTTCCGCTCTCCGTACTGGAAGCGATGGCAGGAGGTGCCACCGTGGTCACGACGGAATTCGGCAGCGCGCATGAAGTAATCAGGCAAGGACAAACCGGGTATATCGTCCGGGACGAAACCGACCTGGCAAAAACCATTCGGACACTACTTCGGAAGCCTGACATGTGCAGGGCAACGGCGCGTCGTGCATACGCATACGTCAGGACATACCACAGTCCCGACGTCATACGCGGATATCTTCGGGCACTGCATCTCCTATGAAAACCGTGTTCATCATCTTCTACGACCTGGGTATCGGAGGAATCCAGCGGAAAATCATCGATATGGTTCGGTATATCCGGACAACCAGAAAAGGGATCCGTGTAGTGGTCATCCTCAAACATAAACCACTGCACGGTAATCGGGAGAACGAAGCGGAAACGGAAGGAGCAATCGTGTACCGGTACTACGACAGCACACTGTCGCACATCCGGTTCATGTTTCCCCTGTACACGCTGCTATTGGCGTACCGGTACCGGCCTGCTGCGGTTTTTTCCTTCAGTCTGATTCCCGCCATATGCGGATCCGTCATCAAACTGCTCTACAGCCGTTCTGCGGTTTCGGTCATTGATATAGACGGATCACCCGGAGAATATGAACTGAACCAGCGGTTTCCTGGCATCCGGGCGTTTCTCATGAACTATACCTATCCGCGTGCGGATGCGGTGATCACGGTCAATGCCAGCATCCGAAACGAACTGACCCGGATCACCGGGATGTCCGCGTCCTCCGTCACCGTCCTGCCGAATTGGTACTATTCAACGAGACGATCCGGAACTGCTTTCAAGCGCGCATGGGATATCGTGTATGTGGGAAGACTGGAAAAAATCAAGCAGGTAGACAAATTGATATCCATGATCGCAACGGTACGGAAACGGTACCGGAATATCCGGATATGCATCGTCGGAGAAGGAACCCAAAAGCCTGCGCTGCAGCGGCTAACCGCCCGTTATGGCATCGAAAATCAAGTAGAATTCATGGGATTCCGGTATAACACCCAAGCGTTTATCCGCAGGGCAACACTGTTTATCCACCCTTCCCGCAATGAGGGGATGTCGTTTGCGCTCCTGGAAGCGATGGCCTTGGGTACACCGGTCGTTTGCAACGGATTCCCATCC
>CAYTIP010000201.1:0-1550 GCA_964437805.1 uncultured Gammaproteobacteria bacterium
ATCTGCTCATGCAGTTCCTCCGGAAGTCGGACAATGTCGTGCAGTACGCCGTCAATGCGGTATCGGACAAGCGATGTTTTTTCGTATGGTTCGATGTGGATATCCGACGTCCTGTTCTCATACCCGTTCTTTATGATCGTATCGACAATAGCGATGACCGGCGACTGCGTGCCTTTTCCGTTCTTGGAAGCGGATTTGAGAATATCGGTAAACGCCGTTACTGCGTTGGTCGAGTACTGCGCGAATGCATCTTCGATGTCGCGTTTGGTCGCGTAGGCAGCGACAACCGGCCATCCGGTCGTTTTTGCGATCTGCTGCTTGAGGGGAAGATTCATCGGATCATACATGGCGACCAGGAGACCGCGCTCGTCTTTTCCGTATGCGATGCAATATTCCTTCCGGGCAACCACTTCTGGGATGAGTCGCAGGATATCCGCAGAAATGGGAAGCTTGGATAACACGATGAAGGGCACATTGAGGATGTCTGCTATTGCCTTACCCAGGTTTTCGTCGGAAACCACCTCGTGTTCAAGAAGCGTCTGGTCAAACGGAATCTGTTCCTGTTGGGATTGAATATATGACCGGTCCAACTGGTCCTTGGGAAACAGATTCAATTCCGAAAGGAATGTATATAACCGTTTTGGGTCGTATACTGCCATATTGTTATTCTGCAGGAACACCGGTCGTCAGGATCCGATTGGATGCACCACCGCCTTCACCTTCGCAACGACCGAATCCAGTGACACATCGCTTTTTACGACGAAATCCACGGCCCCCAGTCCTTTCACTTTATCGATATCTTCCTTCTGGCTCAGATTGGATGTGACGATCACGGGGATATTCCGGAAGTCCGGAGAGGATTTCATCTCCGCAAGAACCGTAAATCCATCCTTGACGGGCATCACCAGATCCAGAATGACAGCGTCGGGATGGAATTGGGACAACGCCGTTAAACCCTCCTGCCCATCTGACGCCATGCGGACATCAAATCCCGCTTTCGTGAATTTCACCCGGTATGCACTTGCCAGAAACCGGTCATCTTCGATAATCAAGAGTTTGACCATAGGTGCCGTATTGGATTCCCCTATGACCATACTATATCATACCCAGGGAGCCCTCTTTCCCCTCAGGAATGGTGTTCTTCCAGACCGACGGATCCGTGCTTGGGCACCATACCGGAAAGCGGCAGGGAGAACCAGAACGTCGATCCTTTTCCTTCTGTGCTCTCAAGCCAAATCGTCCCGCCGGAGGATTCGACGATCGATTTCACCAGATATAATCCGAGGCCGGTTCCCTCTGTCTCAAGCTTCGTCACGTTGGATCCGCGGAAAAACTTTTCGAATATATGCGATTGATCGGCTATCGGAATTCCATACCCGGTATCGGATACGCGCACAACGAGTGCATCATCGCGCTTATCCATGCCGACGGTAATGGTTGCTCCGTCAGGACTATATTTGCCGGCATTGGACAGGAGATTCATAAGCACCTGACGGATGAGTTTCGGGTCGATATTCATGCGTGGGATAGCCGGGTGACCAGTTATGATC
>CAYTIP010000202.1:0-1546 GCA_964437805.1 uncultured Gammaproteobacteria bacterium
AGTATTGCCGTTTCTCCCGCCGCGTCCCAGTCCGGTGCGATCGAATCATCCAGATCGCCCGCCGAAAACTGGACGGTAGACCATGTTCCGCCGGTACCGGACACTTGGCCCACCTTTGATGCGACGAAATCAGTGGGCGTATCCGTATCGTTGTATATGGTCACATCCACCTTGTTGTCTGCGGCGGCATTGGATTGGGTGACGAAATTGAGCGTCAGCCCCGTAGCCTTCCAACTCCCAAAATTCGTCGGGAGTTTAATACGCACGGCAATCGTATAATCCTGCAGGGACGTCTGTGCACTGGTCCATTGATAGTAGCTTTGCCAACCGGTAGCTGAGGATCCGACATCGGATGTCATCGACCCATTAATACTGGCGGAATTGCTGGCTGTGAAGGAAGCACCGGCAAATTCCGGAGAAAGCGTCGTATTGCATGTAGTACATCCGCCGCCACCTCCATCGAGCGCTTCCCACGTATTGGCTGCGGTACATGCTTTGATCGTCGCGTCGGCACTATTTACGTACACATCTCCCACACTACAGCTTCCAGGATCGGATGCGGTGCCTTTCGGTGCAATATAGAAGGTGCCGTAGGATCCGGAATCTTTGAGTGAGAACAACGTATTTGTCCCGTCGGAAACACCGAGCACGGCTCCATCGGTCATGCTGACCGTGGGGCTTGAATCGGCAAATTCAATATCCGCATCATACCCTGTGCCGATATATAATCCGACCTCATGGGAATTTCCCGAGGTAATCGTATTCAATGTTAACGCGCGAATCACGTCATTTGCATCGCCGGATGGATTCAAAAAAACATCCAGCGCCGATCCGGTAATTGCGGATGCGTCTGAACCTTGACTATACACGATGGAAAGACCGTCTACGCCGGTTGTTGTGGACACGGGATACTGACTATTGTCGATATGAACAAGATCTACGCCGGGAGCAGTGGATGAAATAACATCCAACAACGAGGATGGATTTGTTGTCCCGATACCGATTTTCCCCTCACTCCAAAGTAAATTATTCAGTGTATCAACATAATTACCGTTCGTACGGAAATATATGCCGCTACCGGAAAACAGATTGAAATAGAGACCGCCACCGTTGTCATTACTGTTCAGGACAAGATTAAATCCGTCGCTGTGAATGCTTGGTGCGGAAGTATCCGGCGAATTGTTCCCGGCGATATTCAGGACATTTCCTGTTCCTGCGGCGTTGGATACCCGAATGGCGCTGGATGAATCCGCGGCGACATGAAGGGTTCCTTGCGGATTCGTCGTTCCGATGCCAACATTTCCCCCGGTCAGATAACTCAATCCTGCCGAGGCCAGTTGGATATTGGTGTTGCCGTTCAAATCGAACCCATAGAAATACCCGTTTCCCGCTCCGTCGATAAACGTTCCGGCACGAATCCAGCCGTTCGCATCGACCTGAGCCAACCCATATTGATTCAAACCGCTGGCAATCGACAGCTTATATTTGGGATCGGTTGTTCCGATACCGACGTTTCCTGCACTATCAATGATCATATTTTCCTGCC
>CAYTIP010000203.1:0-1540 GCA_964437805.1 uncultured Gammaproteobacteria bacterium
GATCGGGAAACGGTGCCAAAACGAGCCGTATACCAGTACAAGTACGGTATACGGGATGATTGGCCCGGATAAGGGAAATTCCTTCTCCCGCGGTGCGGGATTTTTTGGAGCTTTTTCTTCTCTGGCCGGAAAGGAAGTATATGACCAGCCAGTTTACCTCGGAGTCCGTTGCGGCAGGGCACCCGGACAAAATCTGCGACCAGATTTCCGATGCGGTCGTGGATGCGGCGCTTGCCGTCGATCCGCTTGCCAGGGTCGCCGTGGAAACACTCGTAACCACCAATCGGATTGTACTTGCCGGGGAAGTAACCTGTGGGAAACCGCTCGGCTACCGTGCAATCGCCCGACAGATCGTCAAGGACCTGGGGTATGACCGGAAGGTGTTTCAGTTCTCACACCAATCGCCCGTATCCGTATACATCCACGAACAATCGCGGGATATCGCAGCAGGAGTCGATGATGGTGGCGCAGGCGACCAGGGAATCATGTTCGGCTATGCATCCTCGGAAACGCCGGAGCGGATGCCACTGCCAATCATGCTTGCACACCGATTGGTCGAACGGATGGATGCCGCCCGTGAACAGGGCATCATACCTGAACTCCGCCCGGACGGGAAAAGCGAGGTAACCGTCGAATACAAAAACGGGAAACCGTACGCCGTTGCCCGGGTCGTGCTTGCGGTTCCCCATGACCAGGGTCTGGGTAACGCAGAATTGAAAAAACAGTTGATTGCGAAAGTCATACGGCCCGTCCTGGAACGCTATCATATGGAAACGCCGGACGCGGGAATGATCATCGTCAACGGCAGTAAGGGCAGATGGGAGATCGGCGGACCTGCGTCCGATACGGGCGTCACGGGCCGGAAAATCATCGTAGATACCTACGGCGCATTTGCCCGACACGGCGGCGGTTGTTTTTCGGGCAAAGATCCGACGAAGGTCGACCGGTCTGCCGCCTACGCCGCACGGTATATCGCATCCAACATCGTGGCTGCAGGACTTGCGGAACGTGCCGAAATACGCCTGGCATACGTCATCGGCCATCGCGACCCGATCGCGAAAGGCATCGAGACATTCGGAACCGAACACAAGACATCCAGGACCATCGAGTCGTTTGCCTGGAGCCTCCTGGACTTATCCGTGCCCGGAATATTGACCGGACTGAATTTGCGGCAACCAATTTATCGGGACTCGGCGCGGTACGGACACTTCGGCAGGGACCTGTTTCCCTGGGAACGGATTTCCGACCGGATCGGGTAGGAAACCCTGTGGTAGAATGGGCCTACGATGAACACAGCTTCCGCTCCGCTTGCCGAACTGTTGCGTCCGGATAACCTGGACGATGTCGTAGGCCAATCCCATTTGGTCGGGAAGGACGGGATCATCCGGAAATTCCTGACATCGGGGTTCCTTCCGTCGATGATTTTCTGGGGACCACCGGGAGTGGGGAAAACGACACTTGCCAAATTGCTTGCCGGCATGACGGGTGCGCATTTCGAATCCCATTCCGCAGTGACGTCGTCCCTTGCGGACGTCCGGCG
>CAYTIP010000204.1:0-1529 GCA_964437805.1 uncultured Gammaproteobacteria bacterium
GTCCCCAGAAGGAAAATCGTGAGGAAACTCCGCTTGGGGAATGCCCCTGTCCTGGTCCTGCGGCGGGAATATTCCATGGATTCGTAATTCATGCGCAAATTGTACCACAGCGAACCGATGCTCCTGCCGGCATTGTGTTTGCCGGAACCGTGCGGTATGGTGAGAGAGTATGGTGGAAATCCGCGAAACGCCTCCGGTCAGTACTGCGTTCCGGTTGTTTGAATACAACGGTGAGACCCAATTCCCTTCGGTACTCGTGGACTACGGGAACAGGACCCACAGTGTCTACTTCCGGACGGAAGGCGGGTTCACCGTCAGTGAGGTGGACAGGAGGAACGGGAACAAGGTGACACCGTTTGAATACGAGGGGATGCCGCCGGCAGGATTCCTCATCATGGGATCCCGTCAGTCCAATGACATGTATCTCTTCCCTCTTCGGGAAGCGGAAATCCGGCAAAACGGTTCGCCGGAGGAAGTGAGCGTCGCATTGGGTAAAAAAGGTGAATCCTTGGCGAAGAGCGTTGATATCGAGCCCTATGCGGTCGTGAAACTCAATCCGGATACGCAGTCCGTTTCCGTTTTTCATTCCAAACGAAGTATGTCTCCACCCGATTTCCACGTCGGAGGGTATGTGGATGAAGCGCTGCGGAACAATCTGACTATTCCGCCTGACGGCAAAGACGGGGATGGATCGGATGTCGCCAGATTACCTGGATCCAAACAGCCGCGCGGGCACTACACCCCGGTAACCTTCCAGAACGGTGCATTCAAGCATACGCCGAAGGAACGGACGGATATCCGCAAAAAGTATGAATTGGGAAAGATTCGAATGAAAGGCACCCAACGGCCGGATCATCACGGATTTAATTCGGACTATGATAATGATTGGGGAAAAATATCGACAATGGAAGAACGGGAGAAGCGGGATAAACATCTTGCTATGGTAGACAGCAAGGACGCACTGGACCATCCACCTGAGAAATTGGCCGCACCCAAGAAAATCTATTTCGGTTCGTTCAATGGCAGTGTCCCAAAGCAGCGACGTCCGCCACCGGAACCACAGTGGATCGATCCGACACCGCCAGCCTCGCCCATGCTGACCGGATCGGAACGGGGACAGATTGCAAGGGAAAACAAGATCAGGAACTTCGGCAGGGGGAGATAAGAATCGGGTTGACGGGATTATAATTAATGCCCGGATGTAATTGATTTTGCTTTTAATAAGGCATTTATCAAATCATTTCTATCCCAGAGATCGACTTGTAGCACTTTTGCCGCATGAATAGCATTGTTTGTAAATCTGCTCTTGGTGACTGTTAAAGCATCATCACAGGCATAATATCTTCGACCAGCATCAAGTTTCTGAATTGCTGTGTTATCAACATGTTCTCGTGGTCCGAATCGTTTCGCCTGAATTGCGGTTTTCACTCCATCTTTTGTCACGATCAGATCAACGCCATAATCTCCTGATTTCCCAATATGTTTAACGTCATATCAGAGTTGCGAAAATAATATGACTAATCGTTTCT
>CAYTIP010000205.1:0-1518 GCA_964437805.1 uncultured Gammaproteobacteria bacterium
TCTTTGCACAGTCGGCATTTGTCTCCTCCCTTGAGTGTACCCGTTCCGTTGCAGACGCCGCACGTAATGTCCACCTCGAAAGACGGTTCGGTGAATTGGAAGTGGAACGGACGGATGCGTGTCTTCCGCTCTGCTCCGAAAAAGTGCATGGCGAAATAATCCAGCACTCCTTTGAGATGGCCGATCGATACATTCCGATCGATGTACAGGCCTTCAAACTGGTGGAACATCGGGGTATGTGACACGTCGATCTGTCTGCGGTAACACTTGGCGATGTTGATCATGCGGATGGGAAGCACGCCTTTCTCCATTTCGCGAACCTGACCGTTTGAGGTGTGGGGCGTGAGCACCATCTGGCGTTCCTTTCCGGATTTGCGCACCGGCGCGGATGCTTTTTGTCCGGCAGTCACGAAAAACGTTTCCCATTCATCCCGTGCCGGATGGTGTTTGGGCATATTCAGGGATTCAAACGCGTACCAGTCCCAGTCGACTTCCGGGTGCCGACTGCGGGTGAATCCAAGCGAATTGAAAATACGGGTAATTTCCTCGATTGCCTGGGTCACGATGTGCAGGTGTCCTTCCTGGGGCCGGATACCGGGTCCGGTGACATCGATCCAGTCCGTTTCCCGGTCCTCTGCCTGTGTTTTCTTCCGGGACAGATGTTCCTCCAGTGTTTTCTTCACTTCGTTGAGTACGACGCCGACCTGCTGTTTGTCGCCGGGTGGAATGGCACGCATGTATGTGGATACTTTCCCGAACTCGCTTTCCTTCCCCAACATCAGGATGCGCAGTTCTTCGGCGGATTGACTCGAGGCATCGATTGCCGCGGCACTCTCCTCCTGTATGGTAAGGAGAAGCCGTATAAGCTGGTCTGCACTCATCGGTTGATCGGAATTGGGCGTATCCATACGTGTCTGGTCTTATTGTATTGTATTTTGTTCCATACTGCTCCCGCAACCGCCGGGTGGAATCGCGCACAAAAAAACCCCGCCTCTGCGGGGTTGGCGTGCTCGGCACGATGTACCCCGCGTTATCGCGTGGTAAAGAAAAACGATACGGTTGTGTTTGCCGGTTGGATCATACGATAGGATTATTTTTTGAGACCGGAAACGATCGACTGGAAGACCGTCGGGTGTTCCATGGAAAGGATTGCCAGAACCTTCCGGTCCAGTTCAATCTGTTCCGTTTTCAGCTGTTTGATGAAGGTGCTGTAGTTCATGCCCAGTGGCCTCACTGCTTCGGAAATGTGGAGAATCCAGTTTGAACGGTTCACGCGCTTCCGGTTTTTGCGTCCGGCGAATGCGTATTCTCCGGCGTGCAGGTATGCTTCTTTGGCTACCCGGATCAGCCGGCGTTTGGTCATCCGGTATCCTTTATTGGCACGGAATACTTTCTTATGCTTTTCGTGTGTAGTAACGCCGCGTTTTACTCTCATAGATTATTTCTGAAGCTGACGGCGAACCGTCTGGCTGTGCTTGTGTGTTTTGAGTTCCATGGACTTGTCCTGCCTTCGCTGAC
>CAYTIP010000206.1:0-1516 GCA_964437805.1 uncultured Gammaproteobacteria bacterium
ATTCATATCTGACCGTTGTTACCTGTGTTCCCCCGGGTACGGACTGGAAACGGTTGAATGTGCGCGCACGGCTCGAAAAGAATTTATGAAACCGCAATCCAACCACGTGGCAGTCGAAGCGATCAAGAAGAAGCTATTGGGGAAACCATTATCGTATCGGGAGATCTTCTCCATCATGGACGAGATTTCCCACGAACGACTGGGCGATGTACTGACGACGTATTTCGCCGCTGCGGGTTTCACAGAAGGATTTTCTCCCGACGAACTGTACTATATGACAAAGGCCATGGTTGCCACGGGGGAAAAACTGCATTTCCCCGGGATTGTGGCGGACAAGCATTCAACCGGAGGTGTTGCGGGAACCAGAACCACGATGATTCTGGTTCCCATTATCGCCGCTGCAGGCTTCACCATACCGAAAAATTCCTCACGTGCCATTACGTCGCCATCCGGAACTGCCGATTCCATGGAAGTGCTGGCGCCCGTTACGTTCACGATTCCCCAGATTGAGCGGATGGTGAATAAGGTCGGGGGATGTATCGTATGGGGCGGGCATCTTGGATTGGCCCCTGCGGATGACGTGATTATCCAGGTAGAGCAGCCCATCGCATTTGAGTCCTACGATAAAGTGATTGTCGCCGTGATGGCAAAGAAGCTCGCATCCGGTTCCACCCATGTCATTTTCGACGTACCGGTGGGTCCGACCATGAAAATCCAGCATTTCCGCGATGCCCAGATTATCGCCGATAAGTTCGCGTTCCTCGCAAAGAAATTCCATATTTCCGTCGTTACGGATATCAATGAAACGCGCCAGAATGCGGGCCGCGGGGTCGGTCCGGTGCTGGAGTGCCGGGATGTACTGCAGGTACTGGAACAGAAAAAGAACCGACCGCTTGCGCTTGAGGCTAAGGCGTTGCGGTTGGCCGGAAAACTGTTGGATCTGTGTCTTGCTTCTTCGAAGAAAAAACCCGTTCATAGCGGGGAAGAGATGGCAAAGGAACTGCTGGTTTCCGGGAAAGCGCTCGCCAAGATGCGCGAGATCATCGGTGTGCAAGGAGGGAATCCGGATGTGGAAAGTACAGAGCTTTCCGTCGGGAAATACCGTCATGAGATTGCCGCGAAAGGAAAAGGCCGGATCATGGCAATCGACAACAAGCAGATCAGCGTGATCTGCCGGATACTCGGATGTCCGACAGACCAACACGCCGGATTGTTCGCCGACAGAAGACTTGAAGATCAGGTGGACAAAAATGATATACTATACACGCTGTACAGCTCGGATAAGTGGAGACTGGAGGAAGCCGTAGAAACCCTGAAGCATATTTCGATCTATACGGTCGCATAAGCCTATGTTCAAAAACATGATCGCTCCGGTGCAAGCATGGCTTCTCTCCCAGGGGAAATGCGTCGGTTGCGGAAAAAAACTGCCTGTCAAATCGGGAGAAGGATTACTCCGTATCGCCTGCGAATGCGGACGGATCTATATGTATGACGCAGGGACGAATACATACAGGAG